>NZ_SLXS01000004.1:300000-489714 GCF_004340785.1 Tumebacillus sp. BK434
TCACCAAACGGGCCGTGCAGGATCGGAAGCACCACATCTATGTCACCGACCGACTGCATCGGCAGGACGGCGCCTTGCGCCACCGGCACCAGCTCGGCCAGCTGTTCCTCGTGCACACCATCGGTGAGCAGTTGCGGCGGGATCGGCGCACCCAGTGCATGATAAGCGCCGAGACCGACATGCCACGTGCCCGCCTTGTCGATGCCGATCGGGAGGATTTCAAATTTGTTCTGATCCAGATTCTCGATGACTGATCGAGCAGAATTGATGGAGACTTCGTGTTCGCCCGACATGCCGCCAAAGACGATCCCCACTCTGATTTTCCGTTTCATCCGCTCACTCCTTTCTGCTAACCATCTTATTATGCTAAACGTCTAGGCGTGTGTCCAGAACGAAAAAAACCCCGGCATCGTCCGGGGTCACTGTTTATCGCGGTCTACCTCTTTCAAATCCTCCAGTTCTTTGCAGAACTCATTAAACTCGGTCAGACACTCCTGATTCTGATGGAAGAACAACACGAGGTTGTTCAGCGCGTCCATCGTGGTCGGGGAGACGTGATGCTCGATGCCTTCGACATCATTTTGAATCGTCTGCTCCGAGACGCCAAGCATGCGCAGGAACTCCTCCAGCATCTTGTGGCGCTGCTTCATCAGCTTGCCGAGCTGCTCGCCGCGCGGAGTCAGGACGATCCCGCGGTATTTTTCATAGGTGACGAGCTTCTTTTCGTCAAGCTTCTGGATCATTTTGGTCACAGAGGACGGCTGCACAGACAGCGAGGAGGCGATGTCCGAGACCCGGGCGTACCCTTTCTCTTTCATCAGCTCATAGATCTTTTCCAGGTAATCCTCCATGCTAGATGTGAGCATTTGCAGTCCTCTCTTTCCGTATCAAAATGGCACGTACCATTGTACCCCATACAGGCAGGACTTACAAGCACACTAGAGGTGATCGTCCCATGGCATGTACCCCTTTTTCTTCAAATAGCTGTAAATTTGGCGCTCAATAAAGCGATTTACTTTCGTCGGCCAGCCCTCTTTTTCCGAGATCGGATCGACCCAGATCGTAAAGAAGCCAGACCGGTTGCCGCCGACGATGTCGGTCAGCAGCTGATCCCCGATCACCACCGTGTCGCGGGAGGTGGTGTGGAGCAGCTTCAAGGCCCGGGAAAAGGGATGCCCCCACGGTTTGCGCGCCTCGTAGACGAATGGAATGCCAAGCGGCCGCGCGAACGAGGAGACGCGCAGCTCCCGGTTGTTGGAGACGATCACCACTTTCATTTCGCGGTCGCGGATCTTTTGCAGCCAGGAGGTCAGCTGTTCGTTTGCGTAGGTGCTGTCCTGTTCGACGAGCGTGTTGTCGAGGTTGGTGATGACGCCTTTGATCCCTTTGCTTTGCAGCTTGTCTAAATCGATGTCATAGATGGTGTGCAGATGAAGGCTCGGGATAAATTTTTCCAGCATCATGACGGAGTCGACCTCCTCGGGCAAAGGTGTGATAGCGTTAGGGTTGGCGCGATGGGGTAGCAGGATGCAGGTAAGATTTTGTCAGACGCTGACTACCTTTGACGGACGGCAGGAAAACATTTTGCAGGAGGCGAATAGAAGCCGGGAAGCCCAGAAAGGAGGAGAGAACTTGTGAACATGCAAAAGAAAGAACGCACGCTGCTCCTGGTGTTGCTGATCGGCATCCTGCTCGCCGGAAGCGTCTATCTCTACGGAGGCCAAGACGACCTGCAGGCCGCTCAAGGCGTGGTGCTGGATCAGGAACCCGCACAACAGCCCGCACAGGCGGCAGGGAAGATCAAGGTGCATGTGAAAGGCGCTGTGAACTCGCCGGGCGTGTACCAGTTGCCAGCAGGCTCCCGCGTGATCGACGCGATCGAAGCGGCCGGCGGCTCCAAGGCAGGAGCTCAGCTCGACGAGATCAACCTCGCCCAGGCGCTCACAGACGGTGGCCAAGTGTCTGTACCGGACCAGCCGGCCGAAGGAAAGCAGGCTGCTGACCAGCAGAGTGCCGCACAAGCCGGCAAAATCAACCTCAACACCGCCACGCTCGACCAGCTCGACACCCTCCCCGGCATCGGCACGATCCGCGCCCAAGCCATCCTCGACCACCGACAATCCCACGGCCGTTTCTTTCAAGTCGACGATCTCAAACAGGTATCCGGCCTCAGCGCCAAACTGATCGACGGGCTCCGCGACAAGGTCTACGTCGAATAGCGATGTGGTGGAGACCGCTTCTGTTGCATGGACTTGCTTTTGCAGCGGGAATCGGCTGTGCTCAAGTTCCGCTGTCAGCGCATGGCTGGCTCGTCCTCTGCCTGCTGCTTGCCGTGCTTGTCGTCAGCCTCTCGCTTCCGCTTTTGAAGCGCCGTCTCAAACAGGGAATGGCAGCCACAGCGGGCTTGCTGTTGACGCCAACCTTCGCGCTCGCCTGGGCAGCTGGCCTTTTCTATGCGTGCGGCTACGAGTGGGGACACCGCCCGGCCATGGAGTCCTATGTGGGTCAGGACGTTGTCGTGCAGGGGAAAGTGGCCGCAGAGCCCGTTTGGAAAAAGGGGGTCTGGCGCTTTCGATTGGACACGACAGGCGGCGAGAGCGCTGTGGTGCATATCAAACAAAGCCGCGAGCAGGCACTCCGCTACGGCGATGTGCTGGAGATCTCAGCCGTGCTGGAAACGCCGTCCCCGGCGCGGAATCCGGGCGCATTTGACGCGAAGTCTTATTATGCGCGCCAAGGGATTCATTATGCGCTGAACGCGAAGCACTACCGCTTGCTCGGCCATGATGACCGGGGATGGCAGGGACGCTTTTTTCTCCCGATCCGTCAGCAGCTGCTCCGCGTGGTCAACGAACAGTTCCCCGGCGATCAAGGCGCTGTGGTCGCAGGGCTGGTGCTCGGGATCACCTCGGAGATCGACGACGTGACGATGGATTCGTTTCGTGTAATGGGCGTCGTGCACATTCTGGCGGTGTCAGGCGCAAATGTGGCGATGATCCTGTTGCCGTTTCTGGCGCTGTTCAAACGCCTGCACATATCGGACCGCAACCGTTACCTGCTCGGCATCCTGCTCGTGCTGCTCTACGGCGGCATCACCGGTGGCGGACCTTCCGTCCTGCGGGCTTGCACGATGGCGATCGTCTGGCTGGTGTCGCGCCTCGTCGCGCGCGAGACCGATCTGTTCACCTCATGGGCGCTGGCCGGATGGATCGCGCTGCTGCTAAATCCGCAGACGCTGTACGAACCCGGTTTTCAGCTGACGATGATCCTCACGATCGGACTGCTCTTGCTCCCCGACCGGCTGCGCTTTCTGTTCCAAAAGTTCCCCGGCAGACTTTCCACACTCCTCGCGGTCACCTTGGCTGCCGAACTGATGTCGATCCCGCTCGTCCTCACGTTTTACCCCGCCTTCACTCCGCTCACTTTGCTCGCCAACCTCCTGATCGTGCCGCTGTTGACCGTTTTAGTCCCGCTCGCCGTCCTCACCATGCTGCTTGGCTTGATTCATCCGCTCGCGGCATTTTTGCCGGCCTGTGTGGCGCGGCTGCTGCTCGACCTGCTCATCCTTCCGCTTCAATACGCAGGACAAGCCCGCTGGCTCGTGCGCAATTACCAGGCGCCGCCGCTGTGGTGGCTGTTCAGCTATTATGCCTGGTGGTGGCTCTTCGCACAGCGCAAGCAGGCCAAAAGCCTCGCCATTCTTGCCATCTGCCTCGTTCTGCCCCTGCTGGTTCACGACCAGCCGCTGCGCGTCACTTTTCTCGATGTCGGCCAAGGCGATTCTGCCATCATCCAGACACCCCAAGGCCGCGTCTGGCTCATCGACGCAGGCGGCATCCCCGGCTTCATCCGCAGCGACTATGACGTAGGCAAGCGCGTCGTCGTTCCGGCACTCGCTTCTTATGGCATCGACCGCATCGACGTGCTCCTGCTGACACATGCGGACGAAGACCACATCCGCGGAGCTGCAGCTGTGCTGGAACACTTTCCAGTGGGCCAAGTGCTCGTCTCCAACAGCAGCGACCCGAGCCCCTTTTTCCAAGAGCTTCTCCACCAGATCAGGCAAAAGCGCATCCCGATCCTCGAACCGCGGGCCGGCCAATCCATCACGCTTGAAGACGGCATCACAGCCCGATTCTGGAACCCGGCAAGCTCGCCATCCGCAATTTCTGATCTTACCGACTCCAACGCCAACTCTCTCGTCTTCTCCCTGCACACGCTTGACCACACCTTCCTTTTTACCGCCGACGCCGAACAGCCCACCGCGCAACTCCGGCACGTCGACGTGCTCAAAGTCCCGCACCACGGCAGCAAAAACGCGAGCGCGCCCGGCTTCACCATCCGCCACGCCATCCTCTCCGTCGGCGCCAAGAACCGCTACGGCCACCCCGCCCCTTCGACGCTTCAACAGCTGGAGCAGGCAAATGCCGTCATCTGGCGCACCGACCGCCAAGGGGCGATCGAAGTCATCTCCCGCCACAACGCCTTGCGCATCAAAACGTGGCTGCCCGCACACGCTACGCCATAAGGGGGTGGCGTCTGATGAGCAATCATCGACGGGTGCTGAATCCAAACGCGCAAGAGGCACTTGAACACCTGAAGTACGAGGTGGCGCAAGAACTCGGACTTGACGACGACATTCAGCAAAAAGGCTGGGGTGAGATGACCACCCGCGAAGTCGGCAAGATCGGCGGAGGAATGGTACGCAAGATGATTCGCTTTGCAGAAGCCGAAATGGCCGCCAGAAACGGTCAGATCGACATGTCACAACCTGATCAGGGCGGCGCTTCCTAGCGCCGTCTTTTTCTTGTGCCGACAGCTCTGGAAATATTAGATGATTGATCTGCCCAGTCAACTCATCGTACCTTTATAGTAAGAACAACTGGGGAAGGTACCGCGATGACACAGAGCTTAGAACAAAAAGTCGCGCAGCTGTGCGAACTCTCAAAACAGATTTCTGACCAGCGCCACGAAATTCTAAAACTTGACACGAGCAAGTTCATCCGCACTTTTGTCGACTTGACGGTGGCCATTGAGCAGATCGACTGCACCCGGGAAATGATGCGCGGCCGCGCCGACCACCTGTTGAGCCGTCCGGAAGACACCGAGCGCAAACTGCGCAGAGAACACCTCAAACTCGTGCACAGCAAAAAATAAAGTGACCCAGAAAGTCCCGTCCTTTTTTCCGTATAGAGGGAGTACGCAGGAAAGATACTTACCCTGTACCCATCTATGACCGAAAAGGGAGGGGTCTTTCTTCTATGTACGAAACGTGGATCAAGATGTTTATCGATATTCTCGACGAGATGGCCCCCGTCACCGTCGTCCGTTCCCGCCTCGAACTGCCGCTTGGCTCGGTGACAGGCGACCTCAGCACGCAGATCCGGGCCCGGCTCGACCTGCTCGATGAAAACAGCCCGTGGTGCGATCTCGACTGCCAGCAGGCGGAAGACGAAGTGCACGTCGCCTACATGATTCATGTGCCGAGCCTCAATAAGCGTACCGATGAAGAGATCGTGGAGAACGTCAAATCGATCGCCGGCACCCTGAGCATCTCGCTCTTGACCCCGGTTGGGCACATCGGTCAGGACACCTATGTGATCAAAGGCAGCATCCAAGTGCCGCTCGATCACCCGACCGACAATCCCAACTCGGCGACGCACGACATGGCTGAGCTGCTCGTCTCCTTGATGAAAGTCGGCGGCTTCAGCCATGAAGACGCGAGCGACAAAGAAGCGGACGACCTCGTCGTCTGGGGCGAAGAATGAGACAGCTCCCGCAGAACTTCGACGAAGCGGCGATCCAGCAGCTGTTTCGCATGCAGCCGGACAACAATTTGACCCCTTCGCAAATGGTGCGCCGCGACCTCTTTCCGCGCTGGGAAGTGATCCGCCCCGCCGATTTCAATCCGGTGGACGCGGAGACCCGGCGCCTTCAGGAACTGCTCGCCCATACGGCACAACACGATAAACATCTGCATTAAGCCCAGACCCTCCCGAGGTACAGACTCCGGAGGGTCTGTCCGATCGATCTTTCGGCCAGCCTCTGAGGAGGTTGGCCGTTTCCATTTGCAGGAGAACGAATTTTTGTGCGGAATTGTTACGTACGCATGAAACTTTTATCCCGTACTCAACATCGTATTACATAAGGAGGAAGACGTATGCAAGATAAAGAGATCGTGGCAGACGCACTGCGCAGTCCGGATGCGCTGTCCCGATTTTTGCGTACGGTCGAACCGTTTATCTACCAAACGGCGTACTACCTGACCGGCAAAAAGGCAGATGCAGAAGACATCACACAAGAGAGCCTTTGGAAAGTCTGCCGTTCACTTGGGCAGTATCAGGGACAGGGCTCGCTGCGCGGCTGGATTCACCGCGTCGTGGTCAACACCTTTCGCGAACAGCTTCGCAAGAAGCGGCTGACGGTCGTTGAACTGGACGAAGGATTGCAGTCGAGCGAGTCGTCCGTCGAGCAGCAGGTGGAGATGAAGATGACCGAGGAGCGCCTGCATCGGGCGATCGCTGCGCTCCCCGAGAACTACCGCGAAGTGATCGTGCTTCGCCACGTGCACGAGATGTCCTATCAGGAGATCGGCGAAGTGCTGGAGTTGACCGAAGCTCAGGTCAAGACCCGATTGTTTCGCGGACGAGAGAAATTAAAATCGCTGTTCTATGGAGGTGATCAAGAATGACACATGACAGATATCGCGAACTGATTCAGGCTGAGCTGGACGGGGAAGCAACAGCTCAGGAATTGGAGCTGTTGGAGGCGCATACCGCATCATGTGACGATTGCCGCCGGGAACGGGAAGATTATAGCAAGCTCGCAGCCGCCTTTGGCAGCCTGCCGAAGGTGATGCCGGAGAAAAGCTTCGTGACGATGATGGAGCCGGAATTGCCGAAAGTATTGAAAAAGCAGCGTCGCCGTCCCGCCTACTTCTGGCCGGGGCTCACCGCAGCGGCCGCGCTCGTGCTTGCTGTCGGGCTCTCCAATGCGTGGGGCCTGTTCAATCCGGAGCTGACCGCCACGCCGCAGCCGCAGCCGGAACAGGTCATGCAGCCGTTGGCCGTGCAAAACGATCCGGCTCCGGCCGGCCTGGCCGGCACGACGGAAGCGGGCAAGAACACCGCGCCGCAGTTGATCCAGCAGGAGAAGGTCAAGGCCAAGCCGGCCGTGCAAGTCGCCGCCGTCTCCAAGAACGACCTCGGCAAAGTGCAGGATCAGACCGGCGTGGTCGTCGAGAAGCAGAAGGTCGATGCCGAGTCTGCACGCGGCGGCGTGGTGGTCGTGACGGTCGACTCCAAGCCGACCAATGTCAAGGTCGACGGCAACAACGTCACCGTCATCATCGCGCAAGATGACGAGCCCAAACAGGACGACACCAGCAATGTCAGCATCTGGGGCATCGCCGGATTTGACGATGACGACAGCGGGGAGAAGACGATCACGTTTACCGATCCCAACGGCAATGTGATCGAAACGAACCGCGTTCAGTTCGGCCCGGCGCCCGGTACAATCCCGCCCGAAGCGCCGCTGAACCGCAAGCTCGCCAGCGTCTACAAGAACGCCCCGGAGCTAAACGCCTGGGCAAAAGACCCGTATCAGGTCGTCTACCGCCATCTGACCGACCTCGGCTTTGCGGCGAATGCGATGGTCTCCCAGTCGAACGAGCTGAACACCATCACCGTCATGCAAGGCGACACCACCTACCGGGTCCGCCTGGCGGAGACGCGTCAAGGCGAATGGCACCCGGTGCAGATCTCGCGCCTGATCCACCCGTATGCGCCCGGTCTGCTCGGCCAGAAGGTGATCGCTTATTTTGCTGCGCAAAAGGCGAGCGGCGCGATCGCCGGTTTTGGCGACATCTACTTGAACGAACGCACCGACAAGTCTGTAAGGGTCGCGGTCGCCATCGAGCAGCAAGATTCGAACGGTGTGATCATCGTCAAAGAAAAGGTCTATGAATTCCAAGTGCAGCAGACCGCCGCGGGCGAACTGCGCCTCGGAGATCAAGTGACGGTGCATGAACAGTAAGCCTTTTGGGGCATGCTAGGGGCAGAAAGCCATGGAGGAAAACACCAATGAAAAAATTTCTGCTCCGACTGACCGCACTTGCGTGCCTGTTGTCCCTTGCCACGCCTGCCCTTGCCGCCGACAGCAAACAGGAAGACCAGGCGACCGGCAAGCATCACAATTTCGAACAATGGCAGACGATCAAACGCCTGCACGTTCGCGACGAACACCGATAACACTCCCAAGAGACCACTGCAGGTTGCTGCAGTGGTCTCTTTTTGCCCGGCCTGTACCTTTTTTCGGCCTTCTCTGCATAGGTATGTACAAAAAGAGAAGGGGGCTGTACGATGCGCAAAACGATGCTTGCCCTGTGCGCAGCTGCCTGGCTGCTCGTCGGGTGCGCGCAAAAAACGGAAAGTCCGCCGCCGACGACACCGCCGCCGGCGAGCAACCAAGGCGAAACGGGCGGCCAAGGCACCACGCCGGAGCCCAACGGCGGTGCAGCCAACCCAGCGCCTGTCGCAGAGAAGACAGAAGAGCAGACCAAGGGGGAGATTCGCGAGAAGCTGGCCCGGATGACCGACCCGAAGACCGGCTACGTCCTGCCCAACGACAACGGCGTGGTGCAAGAGGTCACAACGCTACCTGAAGTCACCGAAAAGCTCCGCAAAAAAGGCTACTCGTTGCCGCTGGCCCAGACGCTGACCGAGGAGTTCTTCAAAGAACAGACCCGAGGCGGCACGACACAGGTGGTGATCATCCCCCGCGGCGGCCACCCTGGCGTGTTCCAGCCGGAACAGGCCGCGACGTTCACCAAAAAGGGCAAATGGATCTGGGTGATCGAGCAGGATCACGACGACAACCTGCTCCACGGCCCGCACATCTCCAGCTATGAAGTGGAAGTGCTGAAGGACGGCACCTACCGCTTAAACACGTGGACCAACAAATTCCTCTAAAAATTGGCAGGGGATTGGGGAGAAATTTTCGTTGAAAATGATTCTCAATCTCTTTCTTGTGTGTTATACTACAACTACACACTTCGATACAGGCAAAAAGTGCTGAAAATAGCAGAATGAACGATCTACTCCTGCATATGTTTCACTCCTTCCCTTTTGTGACACAATAGGACAGGGGATTTCTGTGTTTGTTCGCATTGCACGTTGCCCGAATTTGGTTTATAATCTACCACAGAAGATAAGAAGGAGTGTGTATTGTCATGGCTAAAACTTTTGTTGACAAAGATACCTGCATCGCTTGCGGTGCTTGCTACAGCACTGCACCGGATGTATACGAGTCCGACGACGACGGCTACGCATTCGTAAAGCTCGAAGGCGGCCTCGAAGGCTTCGTGGAAATTCCGGAAGAGCTCCTGTCTGACGCGCTCGACGCGAAAGATGGCTGCCCGACCGAATCCATCAAGTGGGAAGACTAATCATTCGCTAACCGACAAAACCGCTGATCCATTATGGGTCAGCGGTTTTTTTGTAGATTGAAGGGCACGAAGGCGATCGTGAAATGCGACAGCCTTTTTTGTTGCACTGTGTTACAATGAAGCCAATACTTTGATGGCAAAAGGAGACAGACAACATGAGTTTGCGCATGGAAGAACATCTGCGTGGGTTCGAAGCGAGAATTGACGAAGAGATTGCGAATCGCGAAGCGTTTATCCGCGACCAGGTGCTTGGCACCGGCGGTGGAGGCGTCGTGCTCGGCTTGTCCGGCGGCATCGACTCGGCGGTGACCGCAGCTTTGGCGGCCCGCGCGCTTGGCGCGGACAGCGTCGTCGGGCTGTGGATGGGCGCCGAATCGAGCTCCGTGCACCACCGCGATGCGAAGCTGGTTGCGGATACATATGGCTTCCGTCTGCTCGAAGTCGACTTCAGCGAGATCGTCAACCAGTTCCACGGCGTGATGGCGCAATGCGCCGAAGCATTGCCAAGCGAGATGCGCACCGGGCAGGACAACCCGCTCGTCAAAGGCAATCTCAAGCCGCGCTTCCGCAAAAACGCCGAATACTGGATGGCCGCCCTGCTCGGCTACCGCGTGGCGAACACTTGCAACTGGTCGGAAACGGCGATCGGCTATGAGACCAAATACGGCGATGCGGCAGGCGACTTCTCCGTGCTCGGCGACCTCGTCAAGGCGGAAATCTACCTCGTCGCCAAGCACCTCGGCATGCCGGAGCAGCTGGTGACGAAAGCGCCGAGCGCCGACCTGTGGGAAGGTCACACCGACGAAGCGGAGATCGGCATCACCTACAAGGACCTTGACACCTACCTCTGCACGGGCGAAGGCGACGCAGAGACGATCGCCAAGATCGACCGGCTGTACAAGCTAAGCGCCCACAAGCGCAACACGATGCCGCTCGTGGCGCAACCGACATATCCGGGCGAAGGAGGCGTGAACTGATGCTGCCGACAATTGGCTGGATCGGCCTTGGCAACATGGGCCGACCGATGGTGACCAACCTGCTGAACGCAGGATATGACATCACCGTCTACAACCGCACGGCGTCTTCCGCCGCACCTTTTGTGGAGCAGGGCGCCAAGCTCGCCGACTCGCCGAAAGCGCTGGCCGAGCAGGTCGATGTCGTGATCACGATGGTCTCCGACTCGGCCGCGCTCGAAGCGGTGCTGGAAGGAGAAACGGGCCTGCTGCGCGGCGTCCGCGCCGGGCAGTCGGTGATCGACATGAGCACGATCGCGCCGGAAGCGTCCCGCCAAGCGGCCGCCCGCTTGCAGGAACAAGGCGTCGGCTTCCTCGACGCGCCCGTCTCCGGCTCTGTCAAACCGGCCACCGACGGCACGCTGGTCATCCTCGTCGGCGGCCCGTTCGAGCTGTATGAGCAGCACCTGCCGATCTTCGACGTGCTCGGCAAACGGTCGTTTCACTTTGGCGACAACGGACAAGGCGCCAACGCCAAGCTCGTGATCAACATGCTGCTCGGCATCACGATGCAAGGCTTGTCCGAAGCGCTGGTGCTCGGCGCGAAAACGGGCCTCGACCGCGCGACCCTGCTCGAGATGGTCGGCGTCACCGCCTGTGCGTCGCCGATCATCGCCTTGAAAACTCCAAACATCATAGACGACAACTTCGCAGCGGCGTTTGCGCTCAAGCACATGGAGAAGGACTTCGGCCTCGCGCTCGATGCAGCCCGGCAGGCGGAAGCGTCCCTCCCGGCGACGGCGGCGGCGCACCAGACGTTTCTGGCGGCGAAAGCGAATGGACACGGTGACGACGATATTGCAGCGATCCTCGTACAACTGGAAAAGATGAGCGGCCTGCGATAAGGCCGCTTTTTTTCGACAAGATGACAAAAAGATAACGTTTTAGTAACAAAATGGAAAACCACTAGCAGAATATTCGATAAATTTTATATAATCCAAACAGGAAAGTAGTTCACCGCAATGGGGGAGATATCGTCATGACAAAAAAAATCAACGAAGTGGCACAGAAAATCCGCACAGAGGTCGGCAAAGTGATCGTCGGCCAGGAAGAAACGCTCGATCTCTTGCTCGTCGGCCTGTTCTCGGGCGGCCACATGCTGCTCGAAGACGTGCCGGGCGTCGGCAAGACGGTGCTGGCCAAGGCGCTCGCCGCCAGCATCGGCTCCAAATTCACCCGCATTCAATGCACGCCCGACCTGTTGCCGTCCGATGTGGTCGGCACCACGGTGTTCAACCAGAAGACGGGCGAATTCGAATTCCGGGAAGGCCCGCTGTTCTCCCAGCTCGTGCTGGCCGATGAGATCAACCGCGCCATCCCGCGCACTCAGTCCGCACTGCTCGAAGCGATGGCCGAAGGGCAGATCACCTCGGACGGCGTTTCGCGCAAACTGGATCGGCCGTTTTTTGTGATCGCAACACAGAACCCGATCGAGTCGCACGGAACGTTCCCATTGCCGGAAGCACAGCTCGACCGCTTCCTGATGCGCATCTCGCTCGGCTATCCGACACACGAAGAAGAGCGCACGATCTTCCGCCTGTCGCGCCAAGAAGCCGCCCGCACGGCGATGGAAGCGGTCGTCACGCCGGAAGACGTGATCGAGGTGCAGGAGGAAGTCCGCCTCGTCAAGATGACCCAAGAGGTGGAAGATTACTTGATCTCGCTGATCCGCAAGACGCGCAACTGGGAGGGCATCGCCCTTGGCGTCTCCCCGCGCGGCCTGATCGCGCTCGGCGCGGCGGCACAGGCGCTTGCCGTCATCCGCGGCCGCGACTATGTGATCCCGGATGACATCAAATACCTCGCGCCGAAAGTGCTCGCGCATCGCCTCGTCCTCGATTCCTCGATGCGGATGAAGCAGAAGACTGCAAACGATGTGCTGAACGATATTTTGAACGACGCGACTGTGCCGGTCGAAGATGATGCAGCGCCGGCTGCGGCGAGATGAGCGCGCTGATCTGGGTCGTCGCATTAGTGCTGGTCGTCTACGGCTACTCCAAACTGTGGGAGCGCTACACGGCCGGCAAGATCAAGCTGACGATCCGCATCGACGACGCGATCATCTACGACGGGGAGGAGGTCGAAGTCTGGACGGTGCTGGAAAATACGTCCTGGCTGCCGATCCCCTGGTTGGAGCTGCTGATGGGACTGCCCTCCGCCTTGCGCGTGATCGAAGGCGATCAGGAAAAGGAAGAGGTGGCCTACCGTACCTTCCTGCTCCCGAGACAGCGAGTCCAGCGCATGCACAAGATCCGCGTCAAGCGCGGCATGCACCGCCTGAGCAAAGCGGAGATCCAATACGGTGACGGCATCGGGCTGAAAGGGATGTTCGAAGAGATTCACATCTTCGGCCGCATCCTCGTCCGCCCGCGCATCGCCGACGATTTTGAAGTCAACCTGCGCCTGCAGGAGCTGGTCGGTGAACGCTCAGTCGTGCGCTGGTACCAGGAAGACGCTTCGCGGCTGATCGGCATCCGCTCCTACATGCAAGGCGACCCGTACAAAGCGATCCACTGGCGGGCGACCGCGCGGACAGGGGAGCTGATGGTCAAGCAGTTCGACACCACGTCGGAGACCGATTTTTACGTCGTGATGAACGTGCAGTTTTTCGCGACCTTCTGGTGGGGTACGATCCGCGAAGTGGTCGAGCAGCAGTGCCGCATCGCGGCCAAGCTGTTCCAGGACGCCGAAGCGCAGAGCTTCCCGTTTGGCCTCTACACCAACGCCTCCTGGTCGGGCGCCGGTTCGCTCAGCGTCCCGCTGCAAAACCTGCCCGGCCAGATGGATGCGATGCTCGCTGCGCTCGGCGACCTGTCCTACAAGCCGAACGCCCCGTTCGAAGATGTGCTGCAGAGTCTGCGCGGACGCCTGCACAACCGCTCGACGCTGGTCGTGATCACCCCGTACTGGGATGCAAACATCGCGCTGGAGATCGAGATGCTGCGCGCCGAAGGGCATCAGCTGCTGCTGATCGCCTTGGACACGGTCGCCGACTCCCTGCACGGCCTCGCGCCGTCGATCCCGGTGCTGCCTTTGCACGTCGAGCACGCCAAAGTCGAGCAGTTGGCAGAGCTGGCTGACAGCGAGGAGGTGTCCGCATGAACAAGCAATACCGCAAAGTGATCCTCTACGGGCTGGCCAGCCAGGCGCTGGCCGTCACGACGATGTTCACGATCCTGATCGGCCTGATCCCGACCGGCACCCACTATCTCCCGGCCTTCGCGGGCACGGCGGCGGCGCTGCTCCTGGTCGCCATGCTGATCTACCGCCGCAACGAGCTCGCCGAACGGCAGAAGTTCCTGATCGGAGGTGCGGTGACACTGGCGCTCGGCGTGGCGGCGATGGTCTGGATCGACGCGTCGCAGCTGCTGGTGCCGTTGTTGATCTTCGGTGGCTTGGGCGTGTTCCTGCTCCTGCGGATGAGCCAGACGGTCGACGACATGCGCTACATCCGCCAGTCGCTGCTCAGCCAATATAAGCTCGATCTGCAATTGATCGTCGGTTTTATCCTTTATACGGTATTCTTCGGGGAAGATACGTCCTGGCAGTCGAAAATGGTGCCCTTTTTCGTACTCTTCCTCTTCCTGCGCATGACGGCGTTATCTGTGGCTTCGCGCATGGAGCGCGGCGTCAAAGGTGCGAACACCCGGATGGAAAAACTGCAAAACAATCTGCCCGTCTTCTTTATCGGCTTCATTCTGGTCGCTGGATGGATCATGAACACGCTGGGCGTGCCGGTCGTGCGCTGGCTGGTCGGCATCGTGCTTACCATCGTCGAGCCGATCTTCTACTACGTTGGCTACGTGGTCGAGTACCTGGTCAACCTGCTCAAAGCGTACGGCGACCCGGAAGGCACGAAGCAAAAGATCGAAGACATGAAAGAAGCGAACGGCGAACCGCCGCCGGAAGAATTCTTCTTCACCGACGACGGCTCGCACCTCTTCAACGAGACCACCTTGTTCGTCATGTCTGCGATCGGCCTGCTGATCCTGATCATTTACTTCCTGCGCCGCATGAAGCGCGCCCAACAGCTGCAGGCGGCGGTCGGCATCGTCGAGATGCGCGAGTTCATCCACACCGCCAAGCCGAAAAAAGGCCAAGCGGCAGCCGTTCTTGCCAGCGGGAACCTCACCCCGATGCGCAAAGCGTACCGCCGCTTCCTGCTCAGTATGAAAAAGGCAGGCTACACGCGCGGAACAGGCGAGACGGCCAGCGAATACATCGACAAGATCGCCACGGCCCAGCCGAACTTGCAGGCATCGATGCAGGAACTGACCGACTTCTACATGGAAGAGCGCTACGGCGCCCGCTCTGTCGACGACAAGCTCCCGCGCGCCGAAGCGCTCAGCCAAAAGCTGACGGACGGCGACAAAACGAAATAGCAAGCCGGACATCAGCCAATCCCGCCTGCACGAAAAAGGCCTCGACTTCGGTCGAGGCCTTTCGTATGCTGATACTATGAATATGACGATTATCTCCACCCTCAGCCAACTTGCGCCGGAGCAGCAAGCGGAACTCGCCCATGTCATCAAAGAATCCTGGCGCAAGCTCTATATCAACCTCGGCACCTACACGGAAGCTTACGAAACGGACGAAAACTTCTGGGGACTCCCGATGATTCAAAAAGAGCTGACAGCAGGCAACCGCTGGCTCGTCGCGCTGGAAGCGGGGCAGTGTATCGCCGCCGTCCTGCTCGAAGCGACAGACGACAGCCTCATGCTGCGCATGCTCGGCGTCCACCCCGACCACCAAGGAAGGAGCCTCGCCATCACGCTCATCGACCACGCCGGCGAGATCGCCCGCCGTGAACACTATCCCAAACTGACCCTGTTCACCTCCGGCTTGCTCACCGGGCTCGTCGCCTTCTACAAGCGCATCGGCTTCACCGAAACCCGCCGCGAACCGGTCAGCCGCTTCGGTCTGCAGTACGACCGCGTCTTCTTTGAAAAATATTGAACTCATCAGTCTAAAAGAATACTATAGAAGTACACGCAATACCCAGACAACTTTGACAAAGAGGGATGGCCAGATCGATCTGATCGCCGCCTGCTGTTGATCACACCCAAAAGGAGAGATCCTGATGAAAACTGTGTACCTCGTCTCCGCCGTCCGCTCCGCCATCGCGTCGTTTGGCGGTTCCTTTAAAGACATGATGCCGTCCGACCTCGCCGCTCAGCTGTTGACCGCTGCGGTCGAGCGGGCCGGTATCGAAAAAGAGCTGGTCGAAGAAGTGATCCTCGGGCACTGCATCCAGCGCACCGACGAGCCGAACACGGCCCGCACCGCCGCGCTGAAAGCAGGCTTCCCGAACACCGTGCCGGGCTACACCATCCAGCGTCAATGCGGCTCCGGCATGCAGGCGATTCTGTCCGGCCTGCAGCAGATCCAGACCGGCTATGCGGACATCGTGCTGGCCGGGGGCGTCGAAGTGATGTCCTCCTCGCCGTACGTGCTTAAGCAAAACCGCTGGGGTCAGCGCCTGCAGCACAGCACCGTCTATGACACCGTCTGGGAATGCCTGACCGACCCGCTTTCCGGTGACATGATGGGCCACACGGCGGAGAACCTTGCTGAAAAATACAACATCACCCGCGAAGAGCAAGACGCCCTCGCCCTCGAATCGCACCAGAAAGCATTGGCTGCCATCGAGTCCGGCCGTTTTGACCGAGAGATCGTCCCGGTGACCGTGCCGCTCGGCCGCGGCAAAACGGCAGAAGTTGCCCGCGACGAGCACCCGCGCGCCGACATCTCCGCCGACAAGCTCGCCAAGCTCCGCCCGTCCTTCAAGCCGGACGGCGGCAGCGTCACGGCCGGGAACGCATCCGGCCTCAACGACGGGGCCTGTGCGGTCATCCTGATGTCGGAAGAAAAAGTCCAAGCGCTCGGCGTCAAGCCGATCGCGAAGATCGTGGCCGGCGCTGTCGCCGGCGTCGAACCGGAACTGATGGGCTACGGCCCGGTGCCGGCCGTTCACAAGTTGCTGAAGCAGACTGGCTTTAGCATTGACGACATCGACCTCTGGGAGATCAACGAAGCGTTTGCCGCCCAATACATCGCCGTCGAGCAACTGCTCGGTCTCGACCGCAGTCTCGTTAACGTCAACGGCTCCGGCATCTCACTCGGCCATCCGGTCGGCGCGACGGGCGCGCGCATCGTCACCACCCTCGCGCACGAACTGCACCATCAAGGCCGCACCCGCGGCATCGCCACACTCTGCATCGGCGGCGGCATGGGCCTCGCTTTGATGATCGAGCGGGTATAATCGTCACCTGGCGAGGCTCTGTGTTGCAGCAGATACAGCCGCTTGGTTTCAAAAGTTGGACGGACGCTCCTGTCCGTGTTCGTCTCTCTGCGTGGACAGCTCCTGCTGTTGCATGTGAATGAATTGTTCGATCATCGTCCGGTAGACCGCTTTGGTGATCCCGGGGTCCATGTCATAGGCGGCGGAGAGCTGCTGCACCCGTGCGAGGATCTCTTGGTTGCGGCTGGGCACGTTTGCTTCGGAAGCGTCTTTTTTAAACTTCATGGCCAGCCGGACATAGTGGCTGCGTTCTGCGAGCAGTCGCACCACTTGATCATCGATCCGATCGATGCAATCCCGGACTTCTTCGATGCTGACACAATCGAGCATGTTATCGTGCCCCTTTCTTTACGGGTACTTGTGTTGCCTCCTGCCGATAAGCCGGATACGATCCAAAACAACGCACGGCACAGCCGAGCCGTTCAATTTCGGCAACGGCTGCCGCGAGCTCTTCATCGGAGGCGTACCGTTCGACGTCGAGGATAAAATAGTAACTCCCGAGCTCGTTTTTCGTCGGTCTGGATTCGATCTTGGTCAGGTTGAGCTGCCGCGACGCAAAGGCGGACAGCACCCGGTGCAGTGCGCCCGGGTAATCGGACTGCAGCCTGATCACATAAGTGGTCTTCGGCTGCTCCGCCTGCGGGAGTCGCAAGAGGGGCATGTCGGCCGTGCCAACGAGGACGAACCGGGTCTGATTGTGATCATGATCTTGGATATCTTCCCGCAAGAACTCCGCCCGGTACAGGGTGCGGGCGAGGCGGGTACCGATCGCAGCCCACGGCTGGTCCGGCTGCGACATCATCGACTTCACGGCGGCTGCCGTACTGGAAGTGTATTCGATCTCCGCATGGGGCAGATGCTGATGCAAGAACAATCGGCATTGCGCGACCGCTTGCGGGTGCGAATACACTTTTTTGATGTCGGGAAGCTCCCGGCGCGCTGCCGAGACCAGCTGCTGGGCGATCGGCAAAGTCAGTTCCGCTTTCAAGGTGAGGTCGACCTGATGGATCAGCCAGTCCATCGTCATCGTCACACTGCCCTCGATCGAATTCTCGATCGGGACGACCGCATAGTCCGCCCGGCCTTCCGACACGGCATCCAAAACGGTGGAAATTGCCGGATACGGATCGAAGCGGGCGGTTTGTCCGGCGAAAAAGTGATGGGCTGCCACCTCGGTAAAGGTGCCGGCCGGCCCCAGATAAGCTACGATCTGCTGCATGTTCATACGCTCCTCTCAACTTGCGTACACAAAAATCCCTCGTCTGGCAACCGTGCGCACAGAAACATGCACAGGGCTGCTGAGACGAGGGATCGCGGTACCACTCAGCTTTTCCGCCTCCTCACGGAACGGCGGACTCAACAAGTCTGGAGACACAGGACGAAGCCCGGGCCGCGCAAACATCAAAAACGCCCCAACACCGAACTTCACACAGTAAGTTCGATGCTGAGGCGACAGTTCGCGGTACCACTCAGCTGCTCCGGCTTTCTCGCGAAAGGCGGACTCATCCAGTCTCTAAGACTCGGTCGGGTAACGGTGACCAGCCGTCACTCTCTACTAGGCTCCCTGAGCATTCGCAGCTCCCTGAAAGCGGTTCAAAAGCAAAGCTCCGAGGCGAAATTTCGACGAAAGAGATCGTACCGCCCTCCCAGCCAAGGGGCGGCTCTCTGACACGAGAGCTCCAGTCTACAGGTCCTCATCAACGCTTGCTGTGTTTGATTAATGAGAAGTATAGTGAGAAAGATATGGGTTGTCAACTGCCTTTTTGCTTAAACTTGAGATTGTTGTATTTGTGCACCACATCGCCGCTCATCGCATCGACAAACACTTTCCACTCCGCCGGGACGGACATGTCGCGGATCGTCACCACATAGACCAGCGTCACCACATCAGGCTCCGGGTAGGGGAAGTAGAACAGCGCGGCGGTCGGTTTCCCGTCCTGCTGCTTCGGCTTGACGTCCGCAAGCGCCTTTTCAATCGCCGTGTCCGAGTTCAGCTGCGGCTGCTGAATCCGTTCCGTATTCTTGCTGAGATCGGGCGTAAATTCCCCGTTCACCGAGCGCACGACCCCGTCCTTGTCGATGTGAACGATCAGTTCATCGCCCCAGACAGGAATGTTGTTGCAGATATGTGCGAGCCGCACGTGCGTCATGCCCAGCTCGTCTTTCTGCACCTTGCGCAGGCGGAACGTCTTTTTCGCCGAATCAAAATGGTACAGGGCTTTCACCGTGTCCATAAACTTCAGCGCCTGTTCCATCGGTTCGCCTTTCAGAGGTTTGGACAGCTTGCCGGAGATGAAGCTCGGCGTCCCGTGCTGCTCATCCCAGCGGATCTGGATCGTGCCTCCGCTTTTCTCCGTCAAGTCCTGCAACTGCCGGTGTTCGCCTTTGCTCATCTTGTCCGGGTTCGCCGACGCGGTCAGAGGAGTGAGGACCACAGCCAGAGCCAGAGCCGCGCCAATCAATCGTTTCGCATTCATTGCCATCTGTCAGCATTCCCTCCTTTGACTGATTCTGTCAGCTTTAGCGTACCCAGACAAAAGAGGGACTACGCACAAGCGTTGGGGGAAACCTACAGGTTGAAGGAGGGAGCCACGAAATGGCAGACAAAGCAGTCTTTCTCGATCGCGACGGCGTGATCAACGACCATGTGACCTACGTCAACACGCCCGAAGATCTGATCCTGTTTCCCGGCGTCGGCCAAGCGATCAAAAAGCTGAACGACGCGGGCTATAAAGTATTTGTCGTCACCAACCAAGGCGGTGTCGGCCTTGGCTTCATGAAAGAAGAACACCTGCGTGCCGTGCATGACAAAATGGAGCGCGAACTGAAGCAGGACGGCGCCATCCTCGACGAGATCGCCTACTGCCCGCACAAGCCGAAAGCGAACTGTGCGTGCCGCAAGCCCGAGCCGAAGATGATCCTCGACCTCGCCGAAAAATACAACATCGACGTCAACAAAAGCTACATGGTCGGCGACCGCGACACCGACGTCCACGCCGGCCATAAAGCGGGCACCAAGACCATTTTTATCGGCGAGCCATACGCCAAGGCCGACTACAGCGTGTCTACGCTGGCCGAAGCGGCCGACCTGATCCTGAGCCAAGAGGAGGGGCGAGCATGAGCGAACAGTTCCGCATCTCCCGCGATTCGCTCGGCGAAGTCAAAGTGCCGAGCGATGCTTACTACGGCCCCCAGACCGAGCGGGCCAAGCACAACTTCCCGATCTCCGGCCTGCGCCTGCCGCGCCGCTTCATCCGCGCCCAAGGCATCATCAAACTCTGCGCCGCCCGCGCCAACCGCGACGTCGGCGACCTCGACACCGAGATCGCCAACGCGATCATCTCCGCGGCGCAGGAAGTGATCAACGGCGATTTCGACCGTGAATTTGTCGTCGACGTCTATCAGGCGGGGGCGGGGACGTCGCAAAACATGAACGCCAACGAAGTCATCGCCTCCCGGGCGTCCGAACTGCTCGGCGGCGGGCGAGGGGACACGAGCAAAGTCCATCCCAACGACCATGTCAACATGGCCCAGTCCACCAACGACACGATCCATGTGGCGATGAACATCGCGGCCATGGAAGGGATCTACCACGATCTGCTGCCTGTGCTCAAGCGGCTCGAAGCAGCGCTGACCCAGAAAGCGCAAGAGTTCGATCCGATCGTCAAATCGGGCCGCACCCACCTCCAAGACGCCGTCCCGATCCGCCTCGGCCAAGAGTTCGCCGGCTATGCCCAAGCGGTCGCCAACCGCCGCGTCCAGCTGGAGAAGACGGCCCGCGCCCTGCTTGAGATCGGCCTCGGCGGCAACGCGGTCGGCACCGGCATCAACGCCCACCCGGAGTATTCCGAAAGCGCGATCCGCTTCATCGGCGAAGAGACCGGTCTCGGCTTCGTCCCGCCGCACAACTACTTCACATTCGTCCAGAACCCGGAAGCGGCGATCCAAGTGAGCGGTTCGCTCCGTTCCTTGGCGATCACCGTCAACAAGATCGCCAACGACCTGCGCCTGCTCGCCTCCGGTCCGCGCACCGGCATCGCCGAGCTCAAACTGCCGCCCGTCCAGCCCGGCTCCTCGATCATGCCCGGCAAAGTCAACCCGGTGATGGCCGAGATGATGAACATGATCTGCCACCAGGTGATCGGCTTTGACGCCTGCATCGCGTCGGCCGGGGGGCAGTCCCAGCTCGAGCTCAACGTGATGATGCCCGTCATGGCGTACAACCTGCTGCAGGCGATCCACATCCTGGCCAACGGCATCTGCGCCTTCACCGAAAAATGTGTCACAGGCCTCGAAGCGGACGCCGAGCGCTGCCAGCACTACGCCGAGATGAGCACCGCCCTCGCCACCTCGCTCAACCCGCTCGTCGGCTACGACACAGCGGCAGACATCGCCAAAACCGCCTACAAAACCAACAAAACGGTCCGCGAGGTCGCCAAGGAACGGGGCATCTCCGAAGCCCATCTCCACGACCTCCTCGACATCCGCAAACTAACCGGCAACAACTGATCTTGGCTGCCAGCAATCAAAAAAAAGAGCCTGTCCCATCGGGACAGGCTCTTCGCATTCTACTTCCTGAACATGTTCTTGATAATAAACAGCGCATTCGCCGGACGCTCCGCAATCCGTCGCGAGAAGTACCCATACCAGTCATTCCCGTAAGGAACGTAGACCCGCATCGTATACCCTTCACGCACCAACTCGCGCTGCGTCTCCGGACGAACCCCGTACAGCATCTGGAACTCAAACTGTTCGTTCGGAATGTTGTGCTGCTTCACAAACTCCTTCGTCCAGTTGATCACCATATCATCATGAGACGCCACCGCCGAATAGTGACCGGACAGCAAATGCATCTCAATGATCTTCAGATAGTTCTTGTTCACATCGGCCATATCCGGATACGCCACCTTCGGCGACTCCAGGTAGGCGCCTTTGACCAGACGCAAGTTCATCGAATCAAACTCCGTCTCCAGACGCTTCATGTCATCCACCGTGCGGTACAGGTATGCCTGGATGACCAGACCTACGTGCTTCCCGTACTCGCGCTTCAGCTCATCGAAGATCTCCATCGTCACATCAATATGCGCATAGTCCTCCATATCGATGCGGACAAAATTGTCCAGTTCACGCGCCTTGTCGAGGATCATGCGCATATGCTTCATGCACAGTTCCTTGCTCAAGTCCAGACCCAGCGATGTCATTTTCAGCGACATGTTCGAATCGACGCCGCTTTCATGGATCGCATCGAGCACGTCCAGACAAGCTTGAGTCGAAGCAAACGCTTCCCGTTCATCAAACACGAACTCGCCGAGATGGTCCAGTGTGACCACCAGCCCGTCCTTGTTCAACAGACGAACCTGTTCGATCGCTTCTTTTAACGTTTCACCGGCCACAAAGCGAGCTGCACCAAGACGCATGCCATATTTTTTAATGAACCCGCTGACCAGCTTGTTGCCGGCGACAGAGAGTACGATCTTGCGGCTCAATGACAATGAAATCGACCCCACTTTTTCAAAAGGTTATAAACATTTCTAACCAATAGTTCTCAATTAGTATAGCACAAAATCCGAAACGTGAAGCAAGATTTGTCGAATCTGTGTCGAGCCCAATTTCACGGCGGGGAAGGGCAGTCAGGACACCTGTCACATATTGTGTAGATGTCCCGATACAACGCATCCGGAAGGGAGATCCGCCCTGATGAGCCAACAAGATCGTCAACCACTGATCGGCCCGGTGATCACCACGCCGCCCGGCGCGGTGCCGCCCGTGATCTTCGGCAACCCGCAGCTCGTCCCGCAACCGCTGCCATACCCGCTGCAGCCGGTCCCGTTTTCGCCCTATTACGGAGTCCCATACCCGCGCCCTTTTCTTCATCTCCCGGTCGGACTTTACCACTATCCGCACCGGCAATACACCGCTCGCACGCAACACGTCAGATTTTTCCCAGCGCCGATCCCGCCTCTGTTTCCGCCCGTCTACGGCGTGTTTCCACCTTTGTTCCCGCCTGTGCCGCCGCCGATCTATCCCTACCCGCTGCTGCCTATCATCTTCTAATCTGCATCAACGGGGGAAAGCAAAAACTTGCTTCCCCCATTCAACTCCGATACAATTACTAATGGAATGAAACCACCAATACATACATATGGGGGAATTGAAGATGGGCGTTAACGTTTTCAAAAACGAACCATTTAGCGATTACAGCAATCCGGAGCGCAAGCGCTCGATGGAAGCTGCACTGGATCTCGTCGCTTCCCAGCTGGGCCGCGACTACGATCTCGTGATCAACGGCAAGCGCATCTCCACTGAAGGCAAATCCGTTTCGATCAACCCGTCCAACAAAGACCAAGTGATCGGCCGCGTCTCCAAAGCTGACCAGTCGCACGCGGAAGAAGCGATGCAGGCAGCTCTGACCACCTTCGAATGGTGGAAGGGCGTTCCGGCGAAAGAGCGCGCTCGCGTGCTGCTCCGCGCGTCGGCGATCATGCGCCGCCGCAAGGACGAGTTCTCCTCCTGGCTCGTGTACGAAGCAGGCAAGAACTGGGGCGAAGCGGATGCGGACACCGCAGAAGCGATCGACTTCCTCGAGTTCTACGCACGTGAAATGGTGCGCCTCTCCGAAGACCAGAACCTCACCCGCATGGAAGGCGAAGACAACGAGCTGACCTACATCCCGCTCGGCGTCGGTATCGTCATCCCGCCGTGGAACTTCCCGCTGGCGATCATGGCCGGCATGACCGCAGCAGCGATCGTCGCAGGCAACACCGTCGTGCTGAAGCCGGCGACTCCGACCCCGGTCATCGCTGCGAAATTCGTCGAGCTGCTTGAAGAAGCAGGTCTCCCGGCTGGCGTTGTCAACTACGTTCCGGGCTCCGGTGCGGTGATCGGCGACTACCTCGTCGATCATCCGAAGACCCGCTTCATCTCCTTCACCGGCTCCAAAGAAGTCGGCATCCGCATCTACGAGCGCGCTGCGAAAGTGCAAAAAGGCCAGATCTGGCTGAAGCGCGTCATCGCGGAAATGGGCGGCAAAGACGCACTGGTCGTCGACAAAGGCGTCAACGCGAAAGAAGCGGCACAAGCGATCGTCGCGTCCGCGTTTGGCTTCTCCGGTCAGAAGTGCTCCGCATGCTCCCGTGCGATCATCCACGAAGAGATCTATGACGAAGTGCTGGGCCACGTTGTCGAAATGACCAAGCAGCTGACCGTCGGTCCGGCTCACGAGTACAACATCGGCCTCGGCCCGGTTGTTGACGAGTCCGCGTACAACAACATTCTCAACTACATCGAGATCGGCAAAGGCGAAGGCCGCCTGCTCGCCGGCGGCGGCAAAGCAGAAGGCAACGGCTTCTTCATCGAGCCGACCGTCATCGCAGACGTTGACGGCCGCAACGGGCGTATCGCGCAAGAAGAGATCTTTGGCCCGGTGCTCGCTGTGATCAAGGCGAAAGACTTCGACGATGCGCTGGAAATCGCGAACTCCACCGAGTTCGGTCTGACCGGCGGCGTGTTCTCCAACGACCGCTTCAACCTGGCGAAAGCTCGCGAACACTTCCACGTCGGCAACCTGTACTTCAACCGCAAGATCACCGGCGCACTCGTTGGCGTGCAACCGTTCGGCGGTTTCAACATGTCCGGCACCGACTCCAAAGCGGGCGGTTACGACTACCTGCTGCAATTCACCCAAGCAAAACTCGTGGTGGAGCGCTACTAATCGACATAAGTTCCTAAAAAACGGACACCCTGTAACTCTAAGGGTGTCCGTTTCTGTTGTGACACAATTCCTTCATTTGATTCTCCCAGATACTTGCGCTAGAATGACAATGACCAAATTATGCTGTTTCTTTATTCCTATACATATCTCTGATGAAACTGGGTGACGACAATGACCTATAATGATACCTTTCTGCGAGCGATTCGCAACGAGAAAGTCGACCATGTGCCGGTCTGGTACATGCGCCAAGCGGGCCGCTACCAAGCGTCCTACCGCAAGATCAAAGAAAAACACTCCCTGATGCAGATCTGTGAGATCCCGGACCTCTGCGCCGAAGTGACGATCTCCCCGGTGCGCGACCACAACGTCGACGCGGCGATCCTGTACTCCGACATCATGATCCCGGTCAAGCCGATGGGCGTCGATGTGGACATCGTCGCAGGCGTCGGACCGGTGATCGACAACCCGATCCGCGAACTGGCCGACGTGCAGGCGCTCCGCCCGATCCAGCCGGAAGAAGACCTGCCGAAAACGATGGAGACGATCCGCATTCTGCGGAACGAACTGAAAGTTCCCTTGATCGGTTTCGCAGGCGCGCCGTTCACTCTCGCGTCCTACATGGTCGAAGGTCGTCCGTCCCGCGAATACCACAAGACCAAGCGCATGATGTACGCTGCGCCGGACGTGTGGTTCGCCCTGATGGACAAGCTCGGCGACATGGTCATCACCTACATGAAAGGGCAAGTGGCAGCGGGCGTACAAGCGATCCAGATCTTCGACTCCTGGATCGGCGCTCTGTCGCCGCGCGACTACGAATACTACGTGTTCCCGACCATGAAGCGCATCTTCGAAGGCCTGCGCGACGTGCCCGTGCCGAAAATTTACTTCGGCGTCAACACCGGCCATCTGCTCAAGCTGTGGAAAGAGCTGCCGATCGACGTCGTCGGCGTCGACTGGCGTGTGCCGCTGAACGTGGCGAGCGAGCGCGTCGGCGACAAATTCGCCCTGCAAGGCAACCTCGACCCGGTCTACCTGCTGGCGCCGTTCGAAGTGCTGCAGGAAGAAGTCAAGCGCATCATCGACCTCGGCCTCCAGCATGGCGGCGGCTACGTCTTCAACCTCGGCCACGGCCTGTTCCCGGAAGTGCCGGAGGATGTCGTGACCAGACTGACCGCGTTTATCCATGAATACTCGGCAGGGAGGCTGCGCGGATGAGCAAGCAGGTGATCGGGATCTTGGCGATGGCGTACGGTACTCCGTCCTCCGTCGCTGAGATCGAACCGTACTACACCCACATCCGCCGCGGACGCAAGCCGGAGCCGCACCAGCTCCAAGAGCTGATCGAGCGCTACGAAGCGATCGGCGGACTTTCGCCGCTCAACGAGATCACAGCGGCACAGGCGCAAGGCCTTGAACGAACGTTGAACGAAATGAACCCGGACGCCGAATACCGCGTCTACACCGGCATGAAGCACGCGCATCCGTTTATTGAGGAGACCGTGCAGAAGATGGTGCAGGACGGCATCGAGCAAGCGGTCGGCGTCGTCTGGGCGCCGCACTACTCCACGATGAGCATCGGCACCTACATCAAAAGCGCCGAAGAAGCCCGTGAAAAATGGGGTGGACCTGCGCAGATCGGCTATGTGGAAAGCTGGCACCTCCAGCCGCTCTTCCTCGATTCCACCGCACAGCGCGTCGCCGCCGCCCTCGCCGAATTTTCGGCCGACGAGCGCCCGACCGTGCCGGTCGTCTTCACGGCGCATTCGCTGCCCGAGCGCATTTTGCAGATGGGCGACCCGTACCCGCAGCAGATCGAGGAGACCGGTCGCGCTGTGACCGAGCAGATCGGGCACAGCAACTGGTTCACCGGCTGGCAAAGTGCCGGACGCACGCCGGAGCCATGGCTGGGACCGGACATCCTCGACGTGATTCGCGACCAGCATGCCCAAGGCGTGCGTTCGATCATCGTTTGCCCGGTCGGCTTTGTTTCCGACCACCTCGAAGTGCAATATGACATCGATATAGAAGCCAAACAACTGGCTGACGAACTCGGCATGAAGCTTGTCCGCGTGGCGAGCCCCAACGACGAACCGCTCTTCCTGAAAGCGGTTGCGACCGCCGTGCTCGAACAAGTCAAAAAGGGATGAATGGGATGGAACAACAACAGGTGAAAACGGCCGTAATCATCGGCGGCGGCATCACCGGGATGAGCACCGCCTACTACCTTGAACAAAAAGCGCGTGAACAGGGCATCGACCTGCAGATCTACCTGCTCGAAGCGGACGACAAGCTCGGCGGCAAAGTGCAGACGGTGCGCCGCGACGGATTCGTCATCGAAGCGGGCCCGGATTCCTTCCTGGCCCGCAAGACGGCAGCCGTCACGCTCTGCCGCGAGCTCGGCATCGACGGGGAACTGGTCGGCACCAACCCGAACGCGCGCAAAACCTACATCCTGCATCAAGGCAAGCTGCACCGCATTCCACAGGGCCTGAATATCGGCGTACCGACCCAGTTCATGCCGTTTGCGACCACGACCCTGCTGTCCTGGGGCGGCAAGCTGCGCGCCGGCCTCGATCTGATCAAGCCGAAGAGCACTCATCAAGGCGACCAGTCGCTCGGCGCTTTCCTCGAGCGCCGTCTTGGCACCGAAGTGGTCGACCGCCTCGCCGAGCCGCTTTTGGCGGGCATCTATGCGGGTGATCTGCGCAAGCTCTCGATGCGGGCGACCTTCCCGCAGTACGAGACCTTAGAGCAGAAATACGGCTCGCTGATCCGCGGTATGCTCGCCCAGGCTCAAGAAGCCAAGGCAGCCCAAGCGAACACCGCGCAAAAACCGGAACTGGGAGCGCGCCCGTTGCCGAACTCCGTCTTCCTCACCTTCCGCACCGGTCTGGCCCGCCTGATCGAAAGCCTCGAAGCGGCCTACAAGCGCACCGAAGTGCGCAAGAGCACCCGCGTCGAGAAGCTGGAAGAGCAGGAAGGCGGCGGCTACACCGTGCGCTTGCAGGACGGCAACACTCTCGATGCGGACGCGGTGATCATCACCACGCCGAACTACGAAGCGGCGAACATCCTGCCTGCTTCGTTCTCGCCGAAGACGCAGCTCAACCAAGTTCCGTACGTCTCGGTGGCGACCGTCGTGTTTGCCTTTGACAAAGGCGTGATCGATTTCCCGCTCGACGCCAGCGGCTTCGTCGTGCCGAAGAAAGAAGGCATCACGATCACGGCGGCGACGTGGACGTCGAGCAAATGGCTGCACACCGCCGAAGACGGCAAAGTGCTGATGCGCTTTTACGTCGGGCGCGGCGGCGACGAAGCGATCGTCGAAGAGCCGGATGAAGAGATCATCCGCCGCGTGCGCAAAGATCTGCAAGCCACGATGGGCGTGACGGCCGAACCGGCGTTCTCCATCGTCTCGCGCTGGAAGCGCTCCATGCCGCAGTACACCGTCGGCCACCTCGATCGCGTCAAGACCTTCACCGATCAAGCCGAGCGTGAACTGCCGGGCGTGTTCTTCGCTGGAGCAGGCTTTACCGGCCTCGGCATCCCGGACTGCATCGGGCAGGGGGTCGCCATGGCAGACAAAGTGATTTCCAACCTGAAAAAGGGCTGAGCCATCAGCCCTTTTTTGCATATTCAAGGGACAAAATACAAATCTTATCAGGGAGAGCAGCAACAGGGGCAACGTTCACAAAATGGTAGCCAATCATTCACCTATTTTTCAGAAAATTCCGCTTGTTTTTTGCGGAGAATTCTGTATAATCAGTAATAACATTTAAGATATGAAAGGAAGGGAATCAACATGTCTCAACATCACGAACAATGTGTCTTGTGCCAAGCCGAAACGGATTACGAGCCGGAAACGCCGTCCTACCAGCGCCGCAACTACATCGACACCGCAGGCCAGCTGTGTGCGGAGTGCTACGAAGAGATCGCGCAGAACAAAGAGTGGCACAACCTGCTGTAAGTTGACGACGAGCGGACCGAACAGCCAAAAGACCTCCCATGCAGATGCAGGGGAGGTCTTTTGCAGGTTGGCAGGTGTTAGCAACCAGTGGAAGCCCCATATTCCGGAACGAGCAGGAAGAACAGAACAAAGATGATCAGAAACACCACTGCCCAACGGGTGTAGGTACCGAAAGTGCCCATGACGACACCTCCTCACCGGGGGAAGTTTGTCCGAACCCCCTACTACTAGGAGATGCAAGCACGTCCCATTCGGTGCGTTACCAGTTGTCTATTTTTGCCGGTACAGCTCCGGGCGGCGGTCTTCAAAGATCGGGATCCGGCTGCGAATCTCCGGCACGACGCCAAGGTCGATCGTCACATGGTGGATGCCTTCCGTCTCATCCGCTTCGAGCAGGATTTCGCCCCACGGGTCGATCACCATCGAATGGCCGAAGAACTCCGTGTCCCCAGTGCGGCCGACGCGGTTGCAGGAGACGACAAACATCTGATTCTCGATCGCGCGGGCGATCTGCAGATGGCGCCAATGGTTCAGGCGCGGATGCGGCCATTCCGCCGGAATGAACACCACCTGCGCCCCGGACAGCGACAGCGTGCGGGACAGCTCCGGGAAGCGCAGGTCGTAGCAGATCATCGACCCGATCTCCACCCCGTCCAGCGCAAAGCGGCCCACCCCATCACCCGCCTGCAGATATTTTTCCTCATCCATCAAGCGGAACAGGTGCATCTTCGAGTAGTCCCCGACGACAGCCCCGGTGCGATCAAACAGGTACGTCGTGTTGTACACCTCGCCCCCGCGCACGTCCGCGACGGAGCCTGCGAGGATGTTCACACCGTGCTTGGCAGCCAGCCCGCCGATCACCTCACGCGTCTTGGCGCCGTCCTGGTCGGCGATGTCGCGGATGTTCTCCAGCGAGTAGGCCGTGTTCCACATCTCCGGCAGCACGATCAGGTCGGTGCCGTGTGCGGCTGCCTTTTCAATCCATTCGGACGCCTTGGCAAAGTTGGCTTCCGGCTGCCCCAGCGCGATGTCCATCTGCAGCAGGGCGATACGTACAGCTTGTTTCATATCTGGATTCCTCCGCTCAACGAAAAAATGGTCACAGTGCTTATAGAGTAGCACGAAGCCAAGAAAAAACCCACCCTCCAATCGTGGAGGGCGGGTCTTGGTGCTTAGTTGAGGCCAGTTTCAGTGGTGTCGTCCGCCTGAGCTGCCGCCGCAGCAACGGTGAAGTCCTTCGTGAACTCCACCCCGAGCACTTCGCGGGTCGCAGCGTCTACAAACGCCACCTTCAGCGTGTAGTCGCCAGCGTTTGCCATCGTCGTCTTGAAGTTGGTGGTGATGCCATCTTCGCTCTCCAGACCGATCTCAGCCGGCTTGAAGCCTGCTTCCGGGCCGAAGAACGCCACGCCGTTTGCGTCGGTGGTAAAGGACAGCCATCCCAGTTCGGTCTGGTACGAGACCGTCTGGTTGGCAACAGGAGTTCCATCTTTGCCGACGAGGGTTGCACGGTAGCGCAGCGCCATCTCTTCAGGAACGTTAATAGTTGCAGCCGAAACGGTGAACTGCGCTTCCTTGCCAGCGGTGATGTTCTCAAAACCACCAAAGCCGATGTTCACAAACGTGCTGTGCTGCACAAATTCCATCGTCGTCTTGTAGAGCATCTGCGCACCCATCTCACGAGTCGTCGCCGTCTTCGGCTCAAAGTTGCCGGTGCCGGTGCCAAACGCGATGCCCATCTCTTGCGCCAGCGCCACATAGCCTTTTGCCCAATCCGAGATCTTGCCCGCGTCTTTAAAGTCCGGGGTTGCTTGCGGATCGACGAATTCGTTCAATCCGAACATGTTCATGATCGCTACGATCGCCTGCTCACGAGTCATCGTCTGGCCGACACCAAACACGTCCTGGCCTTTCGAGTTCTTGCCGACGCCGCTCATGATCTTCTCATCATAAGCCGTTTGCACGAAGTTGTAGTACCATTCCGTTTGCTTGGTGTTGTCGGCGAACACCATGTTTCTCTTCGCCGCGGTATTCGGCGCGTGTGCCTTCACCAGCATCGTCGCGAACTGCTCGCGGGTCATTTTCTTGGTCGGAGCGAATTCCGTATCCGACACGCCCATCAGGATCTCATATTCATTCAGGAACAGGATCGCTTCCTGCGCATAGCTGTTCGAGATATCTTTGAATGCAGTGCTTCCTGCAGCAGATACCGGATTCACCAGCGTACCAATCAAGGCAGCAGTCGCAGCTGCGGATGTCAAAAGCTTGAAGCGGTTCTTTGCCATTGTAGGTGGTTGTCTCCCCTCGGGAAATAAGTAAAGTTTTATGCCAATCAACATCTTAGCAATTGATGCCAATGGTGTAAATGGTGCAGACCGCCTAAGATACTGGCAAGGCGGGTAGTATTTGGCACTGGGGGAAGAGTAAGGGAAAAGGAGGGATTCCCTGTGAGCCTCGAAATGCTCTACCGGCCCATCACGGCGTTTGTCGCCTTGCTTCTCCTGTCCCGACTGCTCGGCAAGAAGCAGATCCGGCAGATCACCGCCTTCAACTACATCTCCAGCATCGCCTTCGGTGCCAGCGCTGCCTACGTCGCGTTTAACCCGCTGGTTAAGTTCCACTACGCCCTCATCACCATGTTCATCTGGGGAGGTCTTTCCTACGGTACGGAAATGCTGGCCCAAAAGTCCCGCAAGATCCGCCTGCTCCTTGAAGGCGAGCCGACCGTGGTGATAAAAGAAGGTAAGATTTTGGAGAAGTCCTTGCGTAAAGAAAAGATGAACGTAGAGGAGTTGACTATGCTCCTCCGCCAAGAACACATCTTTTCGCTAACAGAGGTCGACTACGCCATCCTGGAGCCCGACGGCCAGCTCAGCATTTTGAAAAAGACCAACCACCTGCCCGCCTCCAAACACGACATCGTAACCGGCCGCGCCAATCCCGCGCCTTTTGGTGTGCAGGTCGTATCGGATGGGCAGTTGCTGACCCATAACCTAGAGACGATCAAGAGAGATGAAAAGTGGCTGGAGCAGCAGTTGCAGCAGCAAGGCATCCCGACGTACAAGGCGGTGTTCTATGCGGAAGCGCAAGAGGATGGAGGGCTGTATGTGGATCGGAAGAAAGATCAGCCTTATAAGGGGGGAGAGGAGAAAAGCCAAACTTGACGCGAGGGGCGTGAAGTTTGGCTTTTGGTTTTTTTTGATGGGGTGCATAGTCGCTGCAAGCGTTTACTTCCCGAGTGCGGCGATCCGATCTGACTCATAGATGTTCGCCCCGCTTTGTCCAGTCTGCGCCACCTCGATCATCGCAGCCGCCACTGTGCGCCCGTGAATGGGCTTGTATTTGGCTGGAATCAGCGGTTTGAGCGCTATCGATACCACCGCCCCGAACTGCTCACCCAGACGGAACTCCTTGCGTTCTCCGAGCAGCAGCGAAGGGCGGAAGATGTGCAGCGAAGGGAGGTCAAGGGCGCGGATGTCGTTCTCCACCTGGCCTTTGACTTGGTTGTAGAAAATAGAAGACTTCGCGTTTGAACCCATCGCCGTGATGATGAGGAATTTGTCTACACCGTGCTCCTTGGCGAGACGTGCCAGCTCAAGCGGGTAGGTGTAGTCGACCTTGCGGAACGCTTCTTTCGTCTTGGCGACCTTGATCGTGGTGCCGAGGCAGCAGAAGAGATCGTTGACGTTGAAGTGTTCGCTGTAAGCCGAGAGATTGTCGAAATCGACCACGACCTGCTCCAACTTCGCATGCGAGTGGGGCAGGGGCTTGCGGACGAAGATGGTTACGTTGGAGTATGTATCGTTGCTCAGGAGCTGGGTCAGCACATGACCACCTACAAGGCCGCTGGCACCGATGAGGAGGGCAGATTTTTTTGTTGATGTCATCTCTTTATCACCTCAGAGTAGACTTCTTTTCAAGAACTTTCTTGATTCTTTCTCATCAGGATACCAAAGTCTTCCTGAAACCTTACTATCCATTGTGTTTAGTAGGTTAGATACGAAGAAGTTAAACGATTTTTCTTCAGTATTGTAGATACCGAACTCAGGATGACGTTGATTTTTCCAGTGGAGGCCGTACAACTGTTGGTTTATACAGAAAGAAGACAGAGAGTATTTGCGTAAGAACATTTCTTTTGAAACTGTAGAACGGCTGTTTAGTTCTTCGAACTTTCTTATGTAGAACTCTGATATTCGAGTAACGATATGCTCACTAACACCGTGCATACTTTTTGTTTCAATATCTTTATAGTCGTATGCAAAAATTGCTGTGTATACATCATTAGTATCATCGTTCAGTATAGTTTGGGCAGAGTACAGATTTTCAAATGCACTTTCTCTTTGAGTCTTGTAGTAAATGTCTGTCTTTACTTCGATCACAGCTTTGACATAATGTCGAGGTACGATTACAAATTCGGAAGACCTAAAAATTACTGGCGATGCATTGTCATAAATCAAAATATCGATTTGTTTACTCGAAGAATTTCCTGAGTCGTCGATAATAAAGCCTGAGCCAATCTCGTATTTACTAGGTAAAAACTTCCGCAAGGTTTCACGCAGAATTGCCTCTTTGTGTGACCCATCCGACGCCCAATGCGTTTCTCCAATTAAGTTTCGAACCCTATTCTTCGTTGTGTTTAATTCTTCAGCAAAACTTCTGAAATAATTGGGGAGATCCCTTACTATAGACATTTATTTTGCCCCTTTGGTATTTTTCTCGATAGATTCGAAAAGAAAAGATTGCCCATTCCGATAAAAACGAGGGTCGTAAATCCCCAAATGCTTTTCATCGTCAACGATTACAACAAAAGGAGACCATTGATGTAGCGTTTTAGCAGCAGGATTTTTCTTAAACAGTTCATCTAAGTTCGATTTTGTCGATGACTGAAGTGTATATACCAACTTGGGTTCACTCCATAATGTTGCATCCAAAATCTCAACCACATCCCCGCGTTTCCCAATCACCTGATAGTTCCACGGTACGAACTCAGCCGATAACGCCACCTGCTCATACGGATCATCCACGGACTGATAGATCGCGTACCCTTGTACGGACTGGATGAGGATGTGCGCAGCGATCAGGCACCAAACCCCTTTGAAGACTTTATGCGGCGCGATATGCTTCCGAACTCGCGAGAAGATAAACCCACCGAGAATGAATGCCCAGATCGTCAGGTCAATGATCGGGATCGTCCCAAAGGTCAGTCGTGCCTGTGAGAAGGGCTCAAAGTATCCAGTTCCCCAAGCATTAAATATGTCTGATGTGTCGTGTATGAAGACTGCTAGTAGCCCTAGGAAGAAGATTCTTTTGTCCTTGGTACGCCATACTAGGAAGCAGATCAAGGACAAGAGCAGAGCCCAAATCGGCACCATGAAAATAGAGTGTGTGATACCACGATGCCACATTTGATACATGCCTTGTGTATCCCATAATTGCGAGATGACATCAATGTCGGGGATTTGGCTGCCGACGAGGGAGGTGAATAGGAGAGAACGCTTTAATTCCTTAGACATTTCGATTTTGTTTACAGAGCGATACATAATGACGCCGAATAAGGTATGGGTGATTGTATCCATAATTACCTCTCTTAACCAAAGTATTTTTAGTTTAGCAAAGAACTCAATGAAATGGGAGTCGCATCGGATTGGAAAAGAGAAAGTGTTTATGCTACAAATGATAGTGATGAAAAATATGAAGTACGGGAGGAAGTAGCTGTATGAAAAAAGTGGATGTAGTTGGTGCCATAATTGTGAATGAAAAAAAAGAAGTGCTGTGCGCACTTCGTTCTCAAAATATGTCTTTACCGGGTCTTTGGGAATTTCCTGGTGGGAAAATTGAAGAGGGGGAAGATCCCAAGGACTCCTTGGTTAGAGAGATCAAAGAAGAGTTAGATTGCGAGATTGAGGTCGGTGATCTTGTAGTTGACGCAACACATGAGTATCCAACCGTTGTGGTGCGCCTCATCACATACTTTGCAACAATTGTGCATGGGGAACCGAAAGCCAGTGAGCATGAAAAACTCACTTGGCTTTCAAAAAGTGAACTGAGTTCTCTTAACTGGGCCCCCGCTGATTTGCCGACTCTTGATCGTTTGGTCAATGAAGATTTATTGTAGATCAATTATCGAATCAAATCGTTGAAAATCTCATCTGGTACCTGTGATTGAAGTCGCCACTTGATATTCATCGGTTTGTCACCATGACTACTGACATAGTCCATCTCACCAAGATACATAAAGGGAAGAGTCATACCATGCATTTTTGCGAACTTACGTACAAAAAGATGTATGTGTATGCCTCTTTCTTTATTGTGAATGTAATTTTGTCCAACTTTAGATTTATGGGTAGTCTTAGGCTGACTTTGCCAATGGAAGTTCTGTTGATCGATAAAGTAATCCTCATAATTAAGATGATCTGCAGTTCCTTCATCCTTAATTAGAGTTACAAAGAGAAGATAATTATTACCCACCTGTCTAACGCCTTCACGCCATGAACTTTTTGTAACCGTGACTTGAAACAGGAACATTAGATCACTACGAGTGTAGTTTTGATGGAGCATGATGCCATTCTGGTTACTAAGAGTTAGCTCTGGGCGGTGAGTTCGTCTAAACTCAGTAAGCCCGAAATTAAATCGTTCCCTGATATATTTCCCGTTCCTTTCTGAATCCATTGCGTGCTTGATTGGCTCTTCAAGGCTGAACGTATCATTCAACACACGACCGAACGACCACTTGAATTTGGATTGTTCCTCAGACAATCTTTCCATCGCCCGAACAACATATGGTTTATGTTGTTCAGCGGTAACAGGGACTCGGAAACGACGCTGTAATTCAGTAAGCACTTGAGGCACTTGTACTTCTTCGTGTTGAAACGCGAGTTCCAAAATGATGAATTCATACGGCCACTTTAACGGAAACATCCTTTCGAGACGCTGAATGATCTGAAGCGCCAAATGATCTTCCAGCAAAGCGGAGTCGAACTCATTTAGATCCTTCATACGTTTCTTAGTCTCCACCCATGAACCGAACCTTCTTACAAAATAGAAAAGGCTAGGTGCTTGCTCGTTGTAGAGAAAATCCACTAGTTCTGGGGAACGACCGAGTTCTTTTCTAAATTGAAAGTACAAGTCGGTCAGCAATTGGATGTTATTCATACGTACTTGATCTAGTTTTTCAAGAATTTGTTGACGAGATATTTCTTCAAGATCCACGTAACACCCCTCCGGAAGTTCAGAGAACTCGTTCTCTACTGCCTTACGTAAGGATTCACGATCAAAAGCTCTGTGGTTTGTTTGTCCTGACAATGCTAGTGGAACAACAAAAGATTTCTTGTAGTTACCAATAAAGTCTAAAACAGTAACGTATTCTTTGCCGTCGATTTTTCTTAGTCCACGTCCTAACTGTTGAATAAAAATAGTTGCAGACTCCGTAGGGCGTAGGAAGAGAAGTACGTTGAGTTTTGGAATATCAATGCCTTCGTTAAAGATATCAACGGTGAAAATGATCTGCAGTGGGTCATGGTCGTCTTCCAATCGCGCGATGATTTTCTGGCGCGCTTTGGGGTCATCATTCCCGGTTAAGCAGGCTGCGTGATAGCCAATTTTATTGAATTCGTCTGTCATGAACTTTGCATGGTCAACATTTGCACAAAAGCCCAGTGCAACAAGTCGGTCCCCATCGTACCCGAATTTCTCGATCATATCTTTAATGTACTCTACACGTTCGTTTGTCTTAAGAGCATGGACGAGAGAGGCTTCTTCAAAAAAGCCATTCTGTTGCTCGATCTCGTTATAATCTATGGTTGGGTCATTCAGTCCAAAATAATGAAAGGGAGCAAGAAGTTCATTCTCTAAGGCTTGATGTAGACGTATCTCGTAGACGACATTAAAGTCACACAATGCTAGCACATCTCGGCCATCCATGCGTTCGGGTGTTGCAGTCAATCCGAGTAAAAACATCGGTTGGAAGTGATCAAGTACCTTCCGATATGTTTCGGCCTGTGCATGGTGAAACTCGTCCACGATGATGTAGTCGAAATGGTCGTGGGGAAATTGGGCCAATGTCTCAGCGCGATGCATGGTCTGAACCGTGCTGAATAAGAACGGTTTCTGAAGATTCTTTTCAGTTCCTGTAAGTTTACCGAAAAGATCATATGAACCGTAAACTTCCGCAAAGGTCTCTTGGGCATTCATTAAAAGCTCGTCGCGATGAGCGAGAAATAACATGCGTTTTGCCTGAAATTGATGAACATCAAACGCGGACAAATACGTTTTCCCTGTGCCGGTAGCGGCAATGACAACGCCTTTGTCATTTCCGTCTTTTCGCGTGTTTTGGAGTGCTGCTAGGGCTTTTTGTTGCATCAGATTAGGCTCAATTTTACGATGGAGTTGTTCACCATATTGGGCGGATGGTTCAGCGACAAGTGGTGTTTCGAAAGGTTTAAATTTTTCTCTTCGAGATGAGGCAATTTTTCCAGCTTCATATTGAATCTTGTAGCTTTCTAAAAGTGATGGTGTAACAGGAATGGCACGGGGGTCATTCCACATTTCTTCGAAGACTTTGGATGCTTTTGAATATATCGGAATATGTGGAAGGTCAGGGAGTTTAACATTCCATTCATATCCGTCCACAAAAGCAGCGCGCGAAATATTGGAGGAGCCAATGATTCCTGTGCTTAAGTCTGAGTTGCGACTAAACAAATACGCTTTTGTGTGAAAAGATTTATGCCCAGAATCGAAAATCTTGACTTCGACATTCTCTAATTCGAGAAGTCGTTCAAGGGCTTTTGGCTCTGTATAGTTAAGGTACGTTGAGGTTAAGACACGAATCGGTTTCTTGTTTGCGAGAAGCTGGTCAAATGGTCGCAAGAGCAATTGCAAACCTTTCCATCGAATAAAACTGACCATAAGATCGGCACGATCGGTGGACTGCAGTTCAAATTTTATAGTTTTGTATAAGTTTCGCTTCCCGACTCCATAGTTTGTAATCAGCTGCGAAGTTGTGAGGAACATATCTGAGTAGTCTGGAATAAAGCGGTCTTCATTACTATAATGGATCGATTGCAGCGGCAGGTCGTATTCTGTTACAGATTCATTAAGTTGCTGTTTAAGAGTGGTGACTAACTGAAACATTTGATCGTAGTTAGAGTCTTCGGCTAGTTTATAGAGGCGTTGACCGATCTCGGTTGAGATCTGTTGAATCAGAGCATCAGCATATGCTTTGGGGTGTAGAGGATTCGATTTATTATTCTCAGGATAAGATTTTCCTTTTTGTTTCAATTCTTCGAATAGCCCAGAGTTATCGTAAACGGTCATGTGTGAGTACTCTCCTCTTGCTCTGTGTAGACAAAATTATAACAGCAGCTCTCTATAGATTAACTTTACGAAGAACTACTCTCAATACCCTTTTTGTCATTCTAAGATCAAAGAGGTTTTATTTGCGTATTTGCAATCTTATTTATTTCATAGCAAATCAAAATATGGTATCTTTGACTGTGTATATTTTTGTTAGGAGGGGTGCGCATGGAAGAAATCAAGGTCGAATCATTAGGAGAGAAGATCCGTCGTCTTCGATTAGAAAAAGGTATGAGTCAATCGGATGTTGCTGATGGTTTTGTGACAATATCAATGATCAGCCAACTCGAACGCGACAAGAATACCGCTTCTGTAGAGCTGCTTACCCATATAGCAAAAAAGTTACAGGTGCCGCTCCACGTGTTAGTTCAAGATGAAATTGATCAGATGGAGGTTGTGAATCGCCATAAGTTAGCAAAGGTTTATTTGGAGATAGGGGAATCTATCGAGGCTGAAAAGTTGTTGATCGTTTTACATCAAGAGCCCGGTATTTCACAAGTGGACTCAATCGATATTACCATCGACTTAGCAGAAAGCCTGCACCAGCAAACGAAATATGATGACACGATGGAATTATTATTGCCATTGATTACTCATTTGGAGAGTGTCAATTACGATAACGTACATACTTTAGCATTAATCAGAAAACGAATCGGAAACGTCCATCTACAGAAGCAGGAGCTTACCCCAGCTTACTATAACTATCAGAAAGCTTTCGATTTAACATTCCAGTTCGCAATTTTTGACCAGTTAGCTGCGCAAATCTCCTTCAATCTTGGGAAAGTTTTGCGCATGAAAGGATTGCATCAACAATCTCTTTTTTATTTTGAGAAAGCCGGTGACTACTATTTACGGTCGCAAGACATTAGACATTTAGCAGATACAATGTTTGTACAAGCAAAAGCGTATAATACGGCACACCAGCATAAGCGAGCTTCCGAACTTTTTAGTGATGCATACCATTTATATAAGTTTCTAAATCTATCCTCCCTATCTATGCAGGTGCAACATAACATTGCGGTCCTTGTAACGCTCAAAGAAGACACGGAGAAAGCATTAGCTCATTTGTGTGAGTGTGCAAACTTTTATTTTACTGAGGGGGATTACAGGAATTACGTACTAGCAATATCTAAAATCGCAGAGATTGAGTTTACAAACGATTTGGAGAAAGCGAAGGACTTGTTAGATCAAGCGACCGAGCAGATCAATCAAAATTCACTCCAAAGGACTGTTGAAGAAGCCTCTTTATTACGCACTTGGGCGAAGTTTTATTCTATCAAGGGCAACGATGCGAAGTGCATTGAATATGCATTAAAATCGGCCGAATTATTTGGTATAATTGGGGTAATTATTGAAGAGATTGAATCGCTTGACATTGTAGGGGACGTTTATCATCGTCTGGGGAATTTCGAAGCGGCATATAAAGTGGAACGAAGACGGAATTTGCTTTACAAAGATTTGCACGACCGGGGGAGATGATAAGAAATGAAAAAGTTGATACTTGCTTGTCTGTTAGTTGGAGTTTTGTTTATAGGTGTGGATCATTCTATAACGAACGCTGCTGAGGTACTCCCTGAACCGGGTCCACATATCATAGCAAAATGATTTTAGCCGTAGCACAAAGTGCTACGGGTTTTTTATTCCCCAGGAACTGCTTTTTTAGTAGTGTAATCCTCATAGGGATATTGACTAACAACTATGGAATGTTGGCGAAATTTGATAGTCCGTTGAATATGAACTGTCGATTCGAATTCAGTATAAATAATTATTCAGGTTCCAGAACCGAATCCGGAGATTGACTCCTACATCTGGCCCACATTATCTTGGGCATCCTATGTAAATGGTGGCACGAAAATTATTGCTAAGTTACAGTTGAAAGAGAGTGGAGGTCCACTCTCTTTCATATTTCTTATTAGGGGGGATTTTTGATGCTAATGAGAATTAATTTTGTTCTGGCAATTGCACTTGCAGCTTTGTTGTTTGGATGTAGCGATCCTTCACCTCTCAAATCGGACCTTGAAGTCGCAATAAATCAAACATTTGGTATGCAATTCGACTATCTCGATCATGTCCAAGTTTTTAAAGTCGGGAACAACACTTTGGAGTCCCTTGCAGATATTAAGGGAGAGAATGTCCGTGGTATCATATTGACTCTTTCTAAAGCGAAATTGTCTGTGGAAGAGCCACTCCCCAAAACTTTCCCGTATAAAATTGTTCTATCTACCTCACCTGAAGGATTGGAATACAATAAAAAGCAAACCACGGCCGATCTTCTAGTCTATCAGGAAGGAGAGGTAACTCATATTTCTTACAACAACAGACATTACGTTTTGAAAGAGGATCTATCTTCTTATGGGATTGAATAACATCAAAGTTTTAAGGCTCATTCCGCTGGCAGGAGGTGTAAATGAAACATTCATTGATACTTTGGTCAGTCGTTTCCTTGGCCTATACAGTCCTCGCCGTGTTTCTCGGGATTACCCTAAAAGAAGAAATGATGATGCTTCTCTGGCTCTATCTGGTAATCGGGATTCCAATATTGATTGCTGCTTTGATACTGGTTGTACTCTATTTTACCGCTTCCCGTAAGGCGTTCTGGACGGTTTTTGGTCTCTTCGTCCTGTTTGGGGCGGGGATTATTGGATACGAGCTAATAACAGTTCCAAAGTAGAAAATGAAAAGACTGAGTTCGTAGTAAACGAACTCAGTCTTTTTTGCATTCTTGGAGTTGCTCAATAATCCCAGCCTCATCCAAATCCTTCCCAATAAACACCGCAAACGCCCTTCCATTCCCATCGACATCCACAATAGCCGACATCGGTGCCCCAGGCTCGTAATGGAACTCGTGCAGCATGCCGTGCTCGGCGTCTTTATAGAACCCTTTTGCACGCAAGACGTTGTCCGGCAGAGCTCGCAAGAAATCGAAGAACTTCTCCTTATCCACCGCACCCTCAAACTCATAAGTAAACGTCTGCAAGTTCCCAAAGCTCGTCCGCTCGCGGGTCGTCGCCTTCACTTGCCCCACAGTGCGGCGGGAAATGCCTTTGGGCTTGGCAGAGGGCTTCTCTTTTGGCGTGGTTCGCACTCCCAGCAGTTCCACTGCATCTACCTCGCCCTTATACACCTGCAGCAGCGGCGCATCCCCGTTCAACTCCTGCAGCACCTTCTGCAACGCCTCCCAGTGCTCGGGCTTCACCAGATCGGTTTTGGACACCAGAATCGCATCGGCGTACTGCACCTGCTGGATCATCGTCCGCTCGTTCGCATCGAGTGAATCCGGAGAGAGATCCAGGGGGAAGCGTTTCGCGCTTACGAGGGTGTAGATCCCTGCAAGGTGCATAAGATCGGCCAACTCTGGCTCCACCAGCGCTTCCACGAGGTCGACAGGAGAGGCTACCCCGGTGGTCTCAAGGAAGATCACGTTGGGCTTGTACTGCACGACCATCTGCTGCAGGGTGATTGACAGGCTGCCGCGCAGGGTGCAGCAGACGCAGCCTTCGAGCAGATCCATCACGGGGACGGCGGAATTTTGCAGGAGAAGGGTGTCGACGCTTTCCGAGCCGAATTCGTTCATCAGCACGGCGGGGGTGCGTCCCTCTGCTTTGATGTGGCGAAGCAGGGTTTTCAAAAGGGTGGTTTTGCCGGCGCCGAGGTAGCCGGTCAGTATGTAAACGGGAATCGAAGTTGTGGTCATCTTCCTATCTCCTTCCGTTCTTGCAAGTACTTCTAGTCTACCGTGGGGATGTGGTAGGAAGCAAATCGAATGAGAGCTTTAGCAGGTTACAGGTGTAGCTTCAACCGCCAATAATCGAAGTGGTGTCGGAAATCAACAAATCTACTGTTCATTTTGTTTAGTCATAGGCTCGGGATAAAGGGAATAGGATGTAACAGAATGATAGATTGGGCAGAAGGGAAGAGCGGGTACATGATCCTGACAGTAGACGGGCTGGAAGTGTTGGAGAGCGGGTCGCTGCATGCACTGCATGAAGAAACCGTTGTGTTTGAGTTTGACGATGGGGACGGAGCTTTGACTGTACGATTTACGTTTCAGGATAAACGCAATTGCGAGCGGGAGGTGGAGCTTGAAGAAATCAATGAGTGGGAAGTACTGCTGACGTTTGTGAATTTTGACGAGCCGAACGGGATCTCGAATCAGAAGAAGCTGCTTGAGGTCGGGGAGTATCGCGGGCGGAGTCTGTATTTGCGGTATTTTGTGATCGGGTCGAGGGATACGGAGAATATGCTGGTGCATTACACGTGGTTTTTGGGGCCGAAGGTGTGAGCCGGTTGGGGAGAACCCGGCTTTTTTTTGCTATCTCGTGCGCTATTGGAAGATGCAAGCATTGTTTGTACGAATGTGGACGCGGTATTCGAATAATGCCGGCTGAACTCGGATTTGGTAATCTTCTCTGTCTCAAAGAGAACCAACGTCGGACGAAATTGATGGTGTGCGGAAACTTTATGGTACACTCTATTAAACTCTGTTGTTATGGAGGGAAGACATTACATGATTTCTAAGGCGACAAAAATCGGCGCTGGTATTTTACTGGCTGGAGCAATTGGACTTACGGTCTTTATGTCTGGCCAGGATGAAGGCGTAATTGTAAAGGTAAAAGAGATCGTGAGTCCTCTTTCGAGTGACTTTGAGTTTGTTAAGGAAACGCAATACCCCATTGCTGCGGGATCTGCTAGCATGGAAACGTTTGATACATTGGAAAGTATGTATGAGCGGGCTGTTATAGTTGCGGAAGTGAAAATTAAAGACCAGGAGACAATCTATACTTCGGAAAATCCGCCGTCAGTTCTTACTTGGTCGGAAGCAGACATCAAGACTCTTTACAAAGGGGATACAAGCCTGAAAACGGTTAAGATTTCGGAAACCGGAGGAGTCATTGATATGTCAAAATCGAAGGGGAACGAAATGCGATCCGATGGGAAGCCACGAGCGTCGGAACCTTTTGTGGAAAGCACAATTGAAGGGTCTCCGGTGATGAAAAAAGGAAATCGGTACATTGTGTTCCTGAAAGATGGTTACCCCGGTGACCCCTATACGATTGTCGGTACTGTTCAAGGGAAATTTCGTATTGAAGATGTGAGCAATAAAGGTGTTGTGACGATTGCTCCCGATCGATTTGCGAAGCATATGGACTTGTTTTGGCTGCAACGTAAGTTTGCAGGGAAAGAGAAGATAGAAATTGATAAGGTTTTGAAAAGTTTGTAGGCAGACGGAAAAAGGGCCGACTTCGGTGAGAAGTCGGCTCTTTTTATGTCGGATTCAACTTACGCCTCTACAATCTTCACAGACTTCATCTTATCGCCTTGCGCGATGCCATCGATGAACTCTTCACCGGAGATGATCTGACCAAACACGGTGTGGTTGCCGTCCAGGTGAGCGGTGGTCTTGCGGTCATGCACGATGAAGAACTGGGAACCGCCGGTGTTGCGGCCAGCGTGAGCCATGGACAGCGCGCCGCGCTGGTGCTGGTGCGGGTTGTCGATTACTTCGCACTTGATGGTATAGCCCGGACCGCCGGTGCCGGTGCCTTGCGGGCAGCCGCCTTGAGCGACGAAGCCCGGGATGACGCGGTGGAACTTGAGGCCGTCGTAGAAGCCTTCGTTCGCCAGCTTTTCAAAGTTGGCTACGGTGCCCGGTGCATGGGTGTCAAACATTTCGAATTCCATGACGCCGCCGCGCTCGAGTTCGATGATTGCTTTTTTCATTATGTAGTCACTGCCTTTCGTTATGTGCTTGCTGCTTACTTCCCCATTATACACGAAAAGGCGCGTTGCCAAAAAGAGGAGCGGTTTTTCGAGCAGGGGGTCTGTCGAAATAAGTCGAAAGTAGGAGACAGAAACACGGCCCGATCTGCGAACTTTGTACATGTGCACGGGGAGACAGGGAGAAAGCAAGCAGGAGGAGATCATGAAGAAAATCATCAAAGCATTGCCTTTGCTGGCGCTGGCAGCCATCGCTTTTCTGGCGCTGCCACAGACCTCGGAGGCGGCAAATGGAAACCCATTCAGTGATATTGACAACTCGTATGCCAAGAATGAAATTCTTTCGATGTACAGCAACCACATCATCCAAGGCTTTACGGACGGCACGTTCCGACCGAAACAGCAGGTGACGCGGGCTGAGTTTGCGGCGATGCTGATCAACGCCAAGAAGCTGCCTCTGACAGACCCTTATAAAGGAGTGTTTCGCGACGTCCCGCGGGGAGAATGGTACACCACCTACGCGGAACTATCCTATCGGCTGGGCGTCACGAGTGGAACGGCCGACGGCGTGTTCCAACCTAATAAACCGTTGAGCCGGGAAGAGATGATCAAAATGACGGTCAGCGCCCTCGGCAAGGAATCGGAGACGGCGCGCAAGATGAGCTACACCGCCTATTCCCGCGCCGTCGCCGGTTACAGCGATCGCGGGAGCATCTCGTCCTGGGCGGTGAAAGCGGTGGCTTATGCGACCGACGCCGGGCTGATTCACGGCTCGGGCGGCAAAGTGGAGGCGAAGCGCTATGCCACGCGCGAGGAAGTGGCGACGTTCCTCTACCATTCGATCGTGCAGCGGCCGAAGCCGGGGAATGTGTTTAACATCTCGTCGCGCGGCGGGATGGGGCTGAACTACCACACGAAAAAAGCGACAGAAGCAACCGCCTACACGTACTCGGGCAACCCGGCGTACACGGGCATCATGCCGCGCGTCGGCATGGTCGCCGTCGACCCGGCACAGATTGCGCTCGGCTCGCATCTGTATATTCCAGGCTACGGCTACGGGATCGCAGGCGACACGGGCGGCGCGATTAAGAATCTGCGAGTCGATCTGTTCCATCCGGATTATTACTCGGCTACCCTGTTTGGACGCAAGGCGATGGATGTCTATATTTTGGACTAGCCTTAAACTCCACAATTACAAAGAGATTACAAATTGTTTACAGAAGATGCGAATTGAGGAAATATTCTCAACGCATCTTTTTTATTGTGCTATATTGGAATTAATTGGTGCTATAGGGAGTTGATCTCATATGATCATTCGTTTTGTCAAAGGATGTATGCTCGTCGTCTGCGTGCTTGCAGGCATCTGGCTCGTCAGCAACTTGGGCTATGCGATCGACGCGGTCGCGCATGACAGGGTGCAGGTCACGCTGATGCCGGGAGCAACAGCGGAAGAGATCGTGGCCCGCTATCCGGGTTTGACGCTGATCCAGAAGGAGCCGGGCCTGATCGTCGGCTATCCGGAGGCGGAGGAACGGGAGTACAAGCGGCTGTTGAGCATGGACAGGCAGATCGATCTGACGCTGGCCGTGCCGAAGTTTCCGAGCTTTGATTGGGAACGGTATGGGATGGCCCTCAAGGGCTCCTTGGATACCTACTCGCAAGGCAAACTGGGGGAGATCACGTTCCAGACGGAGATCTATCCGCGCAATGAACCGCTGGAGAAGCATCTGGGCGCAATGGTGAAGCGGACGTTTTCGTACTTGATCCCGGCGTTTGTGCTGGCGGTTGCCGGAGGTCTGTTGATCGTGCTGCTCGCGGTGCTGCTGCCGCGGCTGGGCAAGGTGTTGGATGTGCTAAATCGCTTGCTGCTGTCGCTGCCCGATTTTTTCTTGATCGTGATGATCCAGTATGCGGCGGTGATGATCGACAAGAAGGCGGGGAAAACGCTGATCGTGGCCCTGCAATTTCAGGATCGGACGCCGTTTTTGATCCCGCTGCTCGGCATCGCGATGCTGCCGGGGGCGATCCTGTATGGGACGCTGCGGCTGGCCTTCGCTCGCGAGTGGCAGGAGGCGTATGTGCGGACCGCCTACGCCAAAGGGTTGACCCGCCCAATGGTCGTCCTGTCGCATCTGTTGCGCAATACGTGGGAGGATCTGCTGGCCGTGCTGCCGCGCATGGTCCTGGTCGCGGTGACGTCGATGGTGGCGGCAGAAGTGATCACCTGGACGTTTGGCTTAGGCGGCTACGCGTTTGCGCAAGGGGTGGTCTCGGTGTCGTCGCTGCCGGTAACGTGTGCGATTCTGGCGGTATTTACGCTGGTGACGAACGGTCTGATCGCTTGGGTGCGCCACCGTCGGGCTGTGGCTTTTAAGGAGGGGAAGTAGCATGGTGCAGAACGGGATGCGGGTCACTTGGGTGCGCCACCGCCGGGCTTTTGCCCTAAAGGAGGGGAAGTAGCATGACGTTGAAAGGGATGCGGTTTCAATATGGATTGGCTTGGACGCTGCTGCTTCTGCTCGTGGTGGTGACGCTGTTTGGCAGCTATCTGATGCCGAGCGCGATCGGGGAAAGCGACAAGATTCAACTGGCGGAACAGGTGATCGACGGCAAAAAGCAGCTGGTCGCGCCTCCGTTCGCCCCGAGCGGTGAACACTGGTTGGGGACGGATCATCGCGGGTATGACATGCTGAGCCTGCTGTTGAACGGTGCGAAATATTCGATCGGATTCGGCTTGCTGGTGACGGCGGCGCGCTTTTTGCTCGCGGTGCCGCTCGGACTGTACAGCGGAGCGACGGGCCGGCTGCGCGGCGTGGTGCGGGTGCTGCAGATCGTGACGACTTCGGTGCCGGCGGTGTTGATCTTGTTCACGGCGCTGTATCAGCTGGCCGGGATGCTGTACATCAACATGGGTCTGTTGCCGAACGACCCGCGCGTGCAGTTTTTTGAACTCGCGGTGTTCATCATGCTGGTCGGGGCGGGCGTGTTTCCGCTGGCCGATCAGTTTGCTGACCGGGCGAAATTTTTCAGCGACAAGGAATTTATCAGCGCTTCCCGCACGCTGGGGGCGTCGACGAGCCGGATCGTCTGGCGGCATCTGGTGCCGCATCTGCGGCCGGAGTTGCTGTACGGGTTCGTGACGGAACTGGTACAGGTGATGTTTTTGATCGGGCAGTTGGCGGTGCTCAGCGTGTTTGTCGGCGGAAGCGAACCGTTTCATCTGGGCGAGAAGACGCATATCGACTTCATCTTGTTGTCGACGACCGGTGAATGGGGTGCGCTGATCGCATATGGCATCAAGTATATTAACAGCTATCAATGGCTGGTGGCAGCACCTTGTGCGTTTCTGGCCGTATCGGTGCTGATCCTTTCGTTTTTTGCACACACGTTGCAGCAGCGGCTGGAGCACCCGGGTTTCTATCGTCAACAAAAGAAGGTGTGGCGGAACAAACGGGCGGTCGCAGCGGCCGGTGTTGTGGTCGCAGGCTGTCTGGTGCTGGTACTGCTGGCACCGAACAAAGCGCCGGAAGCGGCGGCTGCGAACGGCGAATTTGGCGCAAGCGCGGTCGATCAGGTGATCACCGGGGCGAACAAGCAGAGCTTGGCCAGCACGCCGGTCAAAGCGGGCGAGTTTATGAAGTATTTGGAGCAGAATCGATGGGACTATGCACAAGCGGCGTTCTTCGCGACTCCTTCGAACAAGCCGCCTCAGCCGTTTGATCGCTGGGTGGAGGCGCTGGCTTCCGGGAAGTACAAGTTTCTGAAAGCGGAGCGGATGTTCAAACGGGCGAACGGACAGGTCGGCTATGAGGTCGAACTGCAGGTTCAGAATCCGGAGGGCCAAGTGGAGATCTGGGTGCTGGAGATGCTCGGGAGCGAGCGGATTCAGTCGGGCAAAGGAGGTCCTGGTGAATCGGTGCCGATCGTGCTTCGATAAGAAGACAGAAGAAAAAGCAGCCTGCGGGCTGCTTTTTTAGTCGCCGAGATGCTGCTGGAAAAAGGACACGACGCGGTCCATATAGGTCACCGGGTCGAGCTCCCAAGTGCCGACGTGTTTGGCCGGTTCGACCGACCAGAGTTCGGGCTGGTTGGGAGCCAGCGCGGTGATCAGCTTGTCGGAATGGGCGCGGTCGATCGCGTCGTCTTTGCCGCCGTGGATGAAGAGGATCGGGCGGGTGGTCAGCAGCTGGGCCGCTTTCAGCGGGGAGACTTCGGACGGGTCGTGGCCGATCAGCCACGGCAGTTCCCAGAGGATCAGGCTGGTGAACGGGAAGTCGGGCAGGTGCGACCAGTGCGGCATGTTTTCTTTGAGGTACGGGCGCAGGTCGGAGAATGGGCTGTCGGCGATCAGCGCTTTGACATCGGGCAGGTCGGCCGCGGCGAGCAGGGCGGTCGAGGCACCCATCGAGAAGCCGAGCAAGCCAATGCCGTTGGTGCCGTAGCCTTGTTCCTGCGCATAGTGGACGGCGGCGATCAGGTCTTCTTTTTCATTCAAGCCGACGGTGGTCAGGTCGCCGCCGGAAAGTCCGTGGTTGCGGAAGTCGAACATCAGCACGGAGAATCCGTTTTCGGTCAGGGCTTTGGCGGTCGGCAGCGACGGTTTGTCGGCAACGCGGTTGCCAGAGTAGCCGTGGGCGAAGACGATCAGGCGGTCGGTCTGACCGTTCGCAGCGGGCAGGAACCAGCCTTTGAGCGGGGTGCCATCGGCGGAGGTGAACTCGATGTCTCCGTAGGTCACGCCGATGTCTTGCGGCGTCACTTCGATCGGACGGCGGTCGGGATGCGTCAGGCTCCAGGTGACATAGCCGGAGAGCAGAGGCAGCAAAAGGAATAAAATAAGGACGATGGTCAAACTCACGCGCAGCCAGTTCCGTTTGCGGCGGACGCGATAGGCGGGCGGAATGGTGCTCAGCAAGGGCATGCTCATCTTTTCAACTTCTTTCTGTTAGAATCGTGTATCTACTTCGCTCAGAGTGGCAGAATCCCTTTTTTACTGGTAAACTGGAAGGTGTTAGGCTTGAAACCAGAGAGAAATGAGGTCCGATACCATGGCAGATACGGTGAAAGTCACCATTCACTTGGAAGAAACGAATGAAACGGTAACGATGGAAGTTGCGAAAGGCGCGAACCTGCTGGAAGAGTGCAAGAAGCGCCACATCGAGATGGAATGGGGCTGCATGAACGCAGAATGCGGTCAATGCTCCGTGAAGATCCTGAAAGGCGAAGAGCACCTCAACGACCCGACCGAGGAAGAGATCGACTTCCTGCTGTTCCGCATCGATGACGGCCATCGTCTGGGCTGCCAAGTAGAGTGCAACGGCGATCTGGAAGTGGATCACCCGGCACGCGACTAATACATACAGGTTGAGGAGGAGAACCGCACCGGCACCGGGGCGGTTTTTCTGTGAGAAAGGGAGGACTGGGAGATGCTGTATCGGTATCAGAACAAGATGGGCTGGCTGCTTTTGGTGTTGACGCTGCCGGTGCTGTACATGATCTTCGCACAGCAGACGATTCAGGAAGCGGTCGTGTTGGCGCTGCTCTATGTGCTGCTGCTCGGGCTTTTGTTTATGCGGCATTTTGTGCTGAAGGGGGTGCGCGTTGCCGAGGAGGGACTGGTCGTGGAGCGCAGACTGTTGCCTTCGAAGGTGTACCCGTGGCAGGGGATGACGGTGGTGTATCACCCGAAGGAGCGGCGTTTGGCAGAAGGCCTGGAGATCCAGCAAGGGGACGAGCGAGGGCAGTTTCTCGCGCTGACCCATGTGGCCGATACGGATCAATTGCGCGCGGAGCTGGAAGAGCGGCTCGGGAGCCGGTACCGCCATGGCAAAAGTGACGTGTGAGGTGGAGATCAACGCTCCTGTGGAAGCGGTGTGGCGGGTGATGCAGGACCCGACACGGCGCGGGGAGTGGGATTTTCGGATCACGGGCGGACGGTTCACCAAGGACGGCTTGCCGACGAAAGGCGCGCAGTTTGTGACGGCCGGGCGGCTGGTGCTGCCCTACTCGTTTGAGATGGAGTATCTGGCGGTGACCCCGTGCCGGCAGACGGTGGTCAAACTGATCAAGGCGCATGGTGTGCCGGTGGCAGCCGGGGCCGGGTCGTGGACGTATTTGCGCGATGGTGAAGGCACGGTGGTGCGGACGGCGTTTCGGTTTGAGCTGAAGCAGCCGTGGCGCTTTTTGTTCGATCCGTGGCTGATGCAGCCGGTGATGCTGCTGGTCACGAAGTGGTCGCTGTGGAAATTGAAGAGATTGATGGAGTCGAAAAAAGTCCCTTTGGCGTAGACGTCGCGGGGCTTTTTGTCGTTTGCAGGGGGGGAAGTACGCGGGCGCTCTTTTTTTCATAGACTGCCAGAAAGGGGGCGATGAATGTGAAGAAGGACGAAAAAGGGTTTTCGACGCGAAGCATTCACCCGGACGGTGTGGAGAAGGATGTGTATGGTGCGCTGGTGCCGCCGCTCTATCTGAGCTCGACGTTCGTGTTTCCGTCGGCGGAGGCGGGCGGGGCGCGTTTTGCCGGGGAGGAGCCGGGGATGATCTATTCGCGGATCGCCAATCCGACGGTGCAGGCGCTGGAGACTGCGGTGGCCGGGCTTGAGGGCGGGGAGGCGGGGCTTGCCTTCGGGTCGGGGATGGGGGCGATTTCGGCGGTGCTCCTCGCGCTGGTGGAGTCGGGGGATCATGTGCTCTGTTCGGATGGGCTGTACGGGTGTACGTATGGCTTTTTGTCGCTGCTGAAGCGGAAGTTCAAGGTGGATTTCTCGCTGGCAGACTTGGCGGATGAAGAGGCGGTGCGCCGGGCGATGCGTCCGGAGACGAAGGTGGTGTATGTGGAGACGCCGATCAATCCGACGATGAAGCTGGTCGACTTGGAGATGGTGGCGCGGGTGGCGCATGAGCAGGGGGCGCAGGTGGTGGTGGACAATACGTTTCTGACGCCGTACTTGCAGCGTCCGCTGGCGCACGGGTGTGATGTGGTGGTGCATTCGGCGACGAAGTATCTGGGCGGTCACGGGGATCTGATCGCCGGGGTCGCGGTGGGGCGGAAGGCATTTTTGGATGAGGTGCGAATGTCGACGCTGAAGGACATCGGGGCGGTACTGTCGCCGATGGATGCCTGGCTGATCTTGCGGGGGCTGAAAACGCTGCCTTTGCGGATGGAGCGGCATTGTGAGAATGCACAGCAGGTGGCGGCGTTTTTGCAAGGGCATCCGAAGGTGAAGCGGGTGAGGTTCCCCGGGCTGGACGATTTCCCGCAGCAGGAGCTGGCGGCGAAGCAGATGACGGGGCCGGGCGGGATGATCTCGTTTGAAGTGGAGTCGCTGGAGGCGGGGCGAACGGTGATGGACCATGTTCAAGTAGCAAAGTTGGCGGTCAGTCTCGGCGAGACGACGACGCTGATCCAGCACCCGGCGACGATGACCCACTCGGTGATCCCGGCCGAGGTCAGACAGCAGGAGATGGGGATCGCCGATGGGCTGATCCGCTTGTCGGTGGGGCTCGAGGATGTCGCGGATGTGATTCGTGATTTGGAGCAGGCGCTTGAGAAGATTTAGGGCTGGTGCTGGAGCGACTGAAGGAGGACGCTTGTTTGGATCGGATGGATCTTCTTAGGTAAGGAAAGCCGGTGCTGAGAGCGCTGGCTTTTTGATTTTGGGATGCGACTTGGATTTGACAAGCTTGTGGAGTTTGATTACCATATAAAGGCTAATTGAAAGGGGGATGTGCTGAGATGGTGACTTTGCGACCTGTGGAATTGCGGGATGTGGATGCGCTGTATGGGTTTCGGATGGATGAGGAAGTGATGTTCTGGGCGTCTGGCGGGTTCGGGGTGGCGATGCATGCGCGCGTGGAGATCGAGGAGATGGTGAAGTCGCAGAAGGCTTCGGGGTCGTCGCGCGTGTTTGTGATCGAGGCGGAAAAGGACGGGAAGCAGGTCGTCATTGGGCAGATCTCGTTTCGGGACTTTAACCGCATCAACCGCAATGTGACGATCGGGATGTTTATCGGCGATCGCGCCTTTTGGGGCAAGGGCTACGGAACGGACGCGCTGGAACAGTTTATCCGCATGCTGTTCACCCGCTACGGGGCGCACCGGATCTCGATGGACACGTTTGCCGACAACAAACGCGCCATTCGCTGCTATGAAAAATGCGGCTTTGCGGTGGAAGGCGTGCGCCGGGACGCGATGTGGACGATGAACGGACACCGCGATCAGGTGATGATGGGCTTGCTGAGCGCGGATTGGCTGAAAAAGCAAGGGGATATGCCATATTATTTGTAAGCGAAACGGATGACGACAGGTGTGCTGATCGGGGCGTTGTACAACCAGATCTACTGGCTGCTCGGCGTGCTGATCATCGGCAGTATCGGCATCGGGCTGATGCTGCCCTGCCTGGACGTTGCTGGCAATCAAGCCGAAAGCGAATTCGCCGCTCGGTCTGATGTCGGACGGTCGCAAAAATAAAATAATGCTACAGCGCAAGGTGCGCAGTTGAGAAACAGAAGGCCGAATCCACGACTTTTGCGGTAAAAGAGTCGTGGATTCGGCCATTATATTTATGTGCTTTTATCTTTTATATCGAACTAAAACTGGAGCAGCGCCGAGCCCCAGACCAGACCGCCGCCAAATGCGGTCAGCAGCAGGGTGTCGCCGCGCTTGATGCGGCCGTCCTGCCGGGCGAGGTCGAAGGCGATCGGGATGGTGGCGGAGGAGTTGTTGCCGAGGTATTTTATGGTGGAGATGACTTTTTCGTTGGGCACTTCGCAGTGCTCGGCGACCGCATCGATGATGCGCTGGTTGGCTTGGTGCGGGATCAGCCAGTCGATGTCGGCGATGGTCTTTCCGGTTGCTTCCAGCGTTTGTTTGGTCGTCTCGGTCATGGCGGTGACGGCCAGCTTGAAGATCTTGCGCCCGTCCATTTTGATCGACCCGCCGCGCTCTTGGTACAAGGAGAAGTAGTGCTCGCCGTTGGCATGTGTCGCGGTGTGCAGAATGCCGGGATGGGACGGGTCGGCCGTCTGTGAAACGACAAAGGCGCCCGCGCCGTCTGAAAAGAGGATGCAGGTCGTGCGGTCGGTATAGTCGGTGATGCGGGACAGGTTGTCGGCGCCAACGACGAGGATGTGCCGGCATTTGCCTGAGCGGATGAACGCATCGGCCGTCTCCAGCGCGGAGAGGAAGCCGACACAGGTCACGTGCAAGTCGACGGCGGAGATCGCCCGGCAGCCTAAGCGGTGCTGGAGCTGGCAGGCCACCGAAGGAAAGGGATGGTCGGGCGTTTCGGTGCCGACGAGGATCATGTCGAGGTCTTCGGCGGTCAGGCCGGCATCTGCCAGCGCCCGCTGTGCGGCGAGAAACGCGAGGTCCGAAGTATACTGGTCAGGCGCAGCGATGCTGCGCGCAGAGATGCCGGTGCGGGTGACGATCCAGTCGTCGCTCGTCTCGACCATCTGCTCGAGGTCGTGGTTGGTCAACCGTCCTTCGGGGATATAGGAGCCGACGCCTGCGATTCTGGTTTTATACATAGGAGATCACCTCATTGGCGAGATTTTGTACCCTCATTATATCACTTGTTATTAGCACCTAGTAATAAGTTTTTTGTTATAAGATGGTGGTATTGGAGGTACAGGTCATGGGACGTTTTTATACGAACTACGATTGGGGACAAAACGGCAAGAAGCCGGAGTTGAAAAAAGAGTCGCTGGTGCGGATCTACCGGTATTTTCTGCCCTATTGGAAACTGCTTGCCGGCGTGGTGTTCTGCATCTTGGCGGCGGCGGGGCTGGGGTTGCTGCAGCCTTTGCTGATCAAATGGATCGTCGACACGGCGATTCCGGACGGCAACCTGTCGATGCTGAACATCCTCGCCGTGGCGATGGTGCTGGCGGCGATGCTGCAAGGTCTGATCGGCGTGATGCAGACCTATCTGAACTCGCGGATCGGCCAAGGCGTGATGTTCGACATTCGCAATCAGATGTATCGCCATCTGCATCAGATGTCGATCCGCTTTTTCACCTCGACGAAGACGGGCGACATCATGTCGCGGGTGAACAACGACGTCAACGGGCTGCAGCAAGTGGTGACCGATACGATCGCGCAGTCGCTGAACAATGTGCTGATCTCGGTGACCACGTTGGTCACGATGTTTTGGCTCGACTGGCGCTTGGCGCTGGTCTCGATCTTGCTGTTGCCGCTGTTCATTCTGCCGACGCGGCGGGTAGGCAAGCTGAACTATAATGCGAAAAAAGAGACGCAGAAGCGGATGGGCGACATGTCGTCCCTGATGCAGGAGACGCTGTCCGTCTCCGGGGCGCTGCTGGTGAAAGCGTTTGTGCGGCAGGAGGACGAGCTGCGCAAGTTCGAAGGGATCAACAAAGAGCTGATGCGGCTGCAGATCAGGCAGAGCATGATCGGGCGTTGGTTCTTCATGTTTGTGTCGATCATCTCGACGGCGGGACCTGCGATCATCTATTGGTACGGCGGGCATCTGGTGATCGATCAGGACATCACGATCGGCACGGTGATCGCGTTTACGGCGTTTTTGAACCGCTTGTACGGACCGGTGGCGGCGCTGGCGAACATTCAAGTCAACATCTTGGGATCGGTGGCGCTGTTTGAGCGTCTGTTTGAGTATCTGGATCTGCCGATTGAGATCAAGGAGAAGCCGCATGCGCTGAAGCTGCAGGATGTGCAGGGGCGGGTGGCGTTTGAACATGTGACGTTCCGCTATCAGGCGGAGCGGGACGTGCTGCGCGACCTGTCGTTCGTCATCGAGCCGGGGCAGGTGGTAGCGCTGGTCGGGCCGAGCGGTTCGGGCAAGACGACCGTATCGAGCCTGATCCCGCGTCTGTACGACCCGACGGAGGGGCGCGTGCTGCTCGACGGGCATGATCTGCGCGATCTGGAGCTGAAGACGATCGGCGAGCAGATCGGCATGGTCACACAGGAGACGTTTTTGTTCCATGCCTCGATCCGCGACAACCTGCGCTACGGGCGGCCGGATGCCAGCGATGAGGAAGTGGTCGCGGCGGCGAAGGCGGCGTACATCCACAACCTGATCGTCTCGCTCCCTGAGGGCTATGACACGATCGTCGGCGAGCGCGGGCACAAGCTGTCCGGCGGGGAGAAGCAGCGGATGGCGATCGCCCGGGTCATTTTGAAGGCACCGAAGATTCTGATCCTCGACGAAGCGACGTCGGCGCTCGACTCGCATTCGGAGCATGAGATTCAGCAGGCGCTGGAAGAGCTGATGAGCCAAAAGTCCCGCACTTCGCTGGTCATCGCGCACCGCCTGTCGACGATTCTGGCAGCCGATCAGATTTTGGTGCTGGAAGACGGGCGGCTGGTGGAAGCGGGACGGCATGAGCAGCTGTTGGTGCAGGGCGGACTGTATGCGAGCTTGTACCGCCAGCAATTTGAGGGCGACAGCGAATTGTGATACGCTGAAAGGAAAGACGAGGCAAGTGTGGCAAGGAGTGAGACGAGGATGAATTCGAAAGACAGCAAGGACCGCGTGCCGCCGGGGCAGACGTTGACCGAGAAGTGGCCGGTGCTGCACGCCGGGACGGTGCCGCAGATCGATTTGGATACGTGGGAGTTTCGCATTTTTGGTCTTGTGGAAGAGGAGAAGGTGCTGAACTGGGACGAGTTGAACGCACTGCCGGCGTACCGCTCGAAGTCGGATATCCACTGTGTGACGACCTGGTCGCGCTTGGATAACACGTGGGACGGCGTGTCGTTTCGCGATGTGATGCACCTGGTCAAAGTGCAGCCGGAAGCGAAGTTTGTGGTGATCCATGCGGAGGAAGGCTGGACGACCAACCTCCCGCTGACCGACCTGCTGATGGACGATGTGCTGTTCGCTCATTCCCATGACGGGGAGCCGCTGACGCCGAATCATGGCTGGCCGCTGCGGCTGGTCGTGCCGCATCTGTACTTCTGGAAGAGCGCGAAATGGGTGCGCGGGATCGAATTCGTCGCTGAGGATGTACCGGGCTTCTGGGAGGAGCGCGGCTATCATCTCTATGCCGATCCGTGGCTGGAACAGCGGTACCGCGATGATCCGGAGTGGGAAGACGGCGAGAAAAATACGGATGAGTATTACGAGCAGGTCGCGCGCCGGATTCGTCTGCATGAGCAGAAGAAGGCGCAGGATGGGAAAACTCAATAAGCTCCAGTAAAAAAGGCTCTGTCGGAAGGTGACAGGGTCTTTTTTGTTTTGGGCACCCTAGAAAAGGCAATCAACACAGGAGGAGGGCAGGCAGCAGTGAAATTCAAACAAAAAGCCGGGCTCAGTCTGGTCATCGGGGTAGTGGCGATTGCTGTCCTGCTGATCGTCTTGAAAACATTCGGAACGGGCGTTGTCGACGTCGTCGGATTTGGTCTTTTGATCGGTCTGTCGTTTGGTGCTTTGTACAAATAAGACCCTGTCGGATGACAGGGTCTTATTGCGGTTACGCGAGCTTTTCTTTTTTCTCCTTGTCGTCGTCATCGCCGCCGCCGACGAGACCGCGGGTGGCCGTTTTGAACTCGGAGAGCGTTTTGCCGAACGCGCGGCCGAGCTCGGGGAGTTTGGACGGGCCGAAGACGATCAGGGCGAGGACGATGATCAAAATCAGGCCGGGGATGCCGATGTTGGTGAGCATATGGGATCAGCCTCCTACAGTTTGAATCCGGTGATCGCGACGACCGCCGGGCGTGGCTGGGAGTCGCCTTTGCGGTGCGGCCACATCGAGGTCGGCTTGTTGACCTCTTTGGTCTGCTCGCCCGGATGCTGTACCGACAGGAACAGGGTGGTCTCATCGGGCGTGAAGGACGGGCCGGTCAGTTCCGATTCGACCGGAGCGGAGGCGAACTGCATCGCTTCGCCTGCATTTTTGCCGACGGTCGGGATGACATAGAGACCGTTGTTGCCGAAGTGGGTGTGCACGCCTTTGTTCAGCGAGGAGCCGGAGATGTCGGTGACCGTCCAGAGGTTGCCGTTGCTGTCGAAAGTCAGGTTGTCCGGCGCCGAGAAGCCGGATTGACGGCCGCCCGCTGCGAAGATCTCGAAGTCGAATTCCAGCGCGCCGAGGTCGTTATCCTTCTCGAAGAAGCGCGTGATGTGACCGTGGATGTTGCCATGGTTGTCGTTGTTGGTGTGGGCGATGAAGATCGTGTTGTCGAACGGCGAGATCTCCACGTCCTCCGGGCGGTCGGTCGGAGTCCCGCCGAGGATCAGGGCTGCTTCGCTGGCGTAGACGAGCACGTCCGCTTGGGTTTGGAACTGCGCTTTGAGCTGGTCGGCCGTTTTGGAGATCAGCGACGGCACTTTGAAGCCTTGTGTGTTCAGCGCTTTTTGCACGGCGTCGAGGGTCAGCGCGACCCAGGCGCCTTTTTTGAAGTTGGCCGCGTAGAGGGTGCCGTCTTCGAGCAGCGCGGAGTTGGCTTTGTCTTTGGACGCGTCGAACTTGCCTTTGGAGATGTATTTGTAGACGCAGGCGTCTTTTTCATCATCGCCCATGTAGACGACAACGCGGCCGTCGGCAGCGAGGCCCATCGCGGAGTTCTCGTGGTGGAAGCGGCCGAGCGCGGTGTGCTTGCGGACCGCCCATTGCGGATTGAACGGGTCGACTTCGATCACCCAGCCGTAGTGAGTCGGGTTGAGCTTGGCCGCTTCGGCGGTGCTTTCGAAGTTCTCTTCACAGGAGAGCACGGTGTGCCAGAGCGTGACGCCGCCGGAGCAGTTGGCGAACGTGCCTTGCACGGTGGAGGCACCGCCGACCGCTTTCGCCCCCTTGGCCGGGCCGGTCAGCTGGAACGGGGTGAGACCGGTGATGCGGCGGGCATATTGGGAGTTCTTGTCCATTTTCCAAGCGCCGTCGCCATCGCGGTAGACTTCGATGATCGATCCGCCTTGGTTGTAGAGCAGCTTTTTGAGTTGGTCGGCACTGTAGCCGCCTTGGCCAGCCGGGCCTTCGACCCAGATCGGATTGGTGTATTCATGGTTGACCCAGAGCAGGCCTTTGTCAGAATTGCGGCCGTTGATCGGGAAGAACGCGGTGTAGTCGTTGTTGTAGCCGAACGTGTCGCCGGCCGCGTTGATCACATCGCCGTATGCGGCGACGACTGTATATTGGAAGCCTTTCGGGAGGAGCAGTTTATCTTCGGTGGAGTGTTGGATCGGATTGAAATAGCCGGATACTTTATTCGTCTTAAATCCAAACAGATGGTCGGCCGTCGCCGCCTGCGCTTTTTGCCCGGTCAATACGCCAAGGCCGGAAGACGCCGCAGCCAGCGCCACGGTGCCGGTGCCGAGATAGGATAAAAATTTACGACGGTTCATGTTTTCCATGTAAGTCCATCCCTCCAAAGTTTTGTCTCTTCTAGCGTAAGGGAAAAGCAGGCAGGCGTTTTGGAGGGCGGGTATACGTCTTGTAAAAAAGGGTTGGGAGATTGTGAAGATTGGCAAAATGAGTGGCTGGGAGGTGGGTTGGGGGGGATTGGGGTTGCCAGAACCAGTTGAAGCAAAAGCAGCGTATGTAAAATTTTTTTATACAAGAAGCTGTAGGGGGGAATGATATTAGAACACTTGGAAATCATTTTCCTGTTAGGCTATTATCTCCTGTATTCCCAAAATGCGTTCGTTTAATCTTCACAATTATTTCGATATGCTTGTGAAGGTTTTTCAAACAATGTTTGGGAAGGAGATTTTTGTGAATATAATTTACAAATTTCGATTGATTCGCTATGTCCTCATTCCTCTTCTTACTCTTGCACTTGTTCTGGCACCGATGGCGCCTTACTCGGTGTTGAGTCTGTTTACTGGTACCGACACTGCAGAAGCAGCCATACCGAAAGAACTGCCGAAGAAAAAGTTCCCCGACCGCCCGACTAAAGGGCAGAAGGTGGAAATCCCCGAATGGCGTTCTGCCAATTCTAAACATTTCCTCAAAGATGACGGCTACTTCGAAGTTGAAGTTAGCAAAAACAGCATGTTCTATCAAGACAAAGGCACGAAAAAGTGGCTGGACATCGACAACTCGCTTGTCCTGTCTAACAAAAAAGGCTTCGGATACAAAAACAAAGCCAACCGTTTTGATGCACAGTTCGCAGGCGGCGCCAACACGGGCTCGATCATGCAACTGAACTTGGAAAATGCCTCCATGGAGCTGCTTCCGCTCGGAATCGGCAATGGGGCGGGTGTAGTGAAAGATAACATGATCACCTACACCAACGCGTTTCAACAAACCGACCTTGTCTATACGGTTGAGTCGGACGTGGTCAAAGAAGAACTCGTTCTGAAAAAAGCAGACGCTCCCTCTGTTTATCTGTTTGAGCTGAAGCTGAACAACTTGAAATATGTTGCAAAAGAAGATGGCTCGATCGAAATCCAATATGCGGACACTTCGAAGTTTGCATTTGAGTTCCCTAAGCCGTTTATGTTTGAAAGCGGCGATTTGCCGCAAAGTGACAATGTAAAAGAACATTCTGACAGCGTGACGCAAACGATTCGCCAACAAGGCGACAAACTGCTGCTTGAACTGAAAGCGGATCAGGCGTGGCTGCAAGCGCCAGAGCGCGAGTTCCCAGTCGTGATCGACCCGACGGCCGACATGACGATGATGGACGAGACTCGCATCTCCGACACGTTCGCTTCCCGCAATAACCCGACTATCGCGTACAACACTGCATCGCACATGTATGTCGGTAACACGACCTCCTATGGCGAGACGCAATCCTACATCCTTTTCCCGCTGCCAGGCTTGCCGGACGGGTCGCGCGTGACGGATGCAAAGATGAAGCTGTATAACTACCTGACGAAGACCACGACAACCAACGTCGATGTTTACGAAGTGACCTCCGGCTGGTGGCCGGCCTCTGCGATCACGTGGAACACGCGCCCGTCCGTAGGGCAAAAGGTGACCACGAAAGGCATTGCTGCTGCGGGCTGGAGCGAATTTAACATCACGTCCGCTGTGAAAAAATGGTACGAAGGCAAATTAGACAACTGGGGGCTCCAACTGACGGCAGGGACGCAGGAAAACGTAGGCTTTACGGCTAACGACAACACCAGCGCTGCGTACCGTCCGGTCTTGACGATGGAGTACTGGGTCGACCCTGAAGGGACGAACCATTTCTGGGAGTATACAGAAGACGGAGTCAGTCCGTTCAAAGGAAATTTGTATTTGAGTGAGACGGATGTCTCGATTCCAGGGCGTGGTGTGGTTGTGTCGCTCAACAGAAGCTATAACAGTCGTCAAACGACAGAGAAGGGCATGTTCGGACCAAACTGGCTGTCCGATCTTGATATGCGTGTCTGGGAGTTGTTTGGCTCTGTTGCGTTCCTTGATAATACCGGGACTCGTCATGTGTTTAACCGCTCGCACAGTCCTGAGGACTCCTATGTACCACCCGCAGGTGTTTCACTTGCGTTAAATCGCGGCAATGAGTACTGGGAAATTTCTACCCCGGATAACATTGTGTATTACTTTGATCGTACCTACAAGATGTTGCGAAAGATCACCGACTCGAATCGGCAGACAACAACGTACACGTATAATTCGAATGATTCCAACTGGACTATGTTAACAATCAAAGATGCGTCCGGTCGATTGACAACTGTTCAACGAACTGGTGGTAAGGTTAGTACAGTGACCGAACCGAGCGGACGGAAAACAACTTACGGCTATGACAGCACCCAAGGTGGGGCATTAGCCTCTGTTACATTGTCCGATGCTGCGGGCACACAGACGATAACTACTCGCTATACGTATGACCAAGGCCAGGCAGATACGACCAACCGTCGACTAAAGTCGATCACAGATCCAAACGGCAACAGTACAGTGTTTACGTATGATATTTACGATCGACTTACAGAGGTATCAAAAAAGATTAACGGTGTTGATGTCGTAAAGACATATACCTATGACACCTCCGTTACTCCCCGAATTGTAACCGCCAAATTTAAAAAATGCGGCACGACCAATAATGATCCCAATTATTGCGCTGAGACCCGTTATCACGTGAATGACAACGGTAACTTGACGAAGAAGGAAGTTATTATTAGCGGTACAGAACGAGCTACGACCGTTTACACTTGGTCGACAAACAACTGGCTTGTTGAGATGAAGGCACCTAACCATTTGAAAGTTGATGAAGAAACGAAACACACGACTCGAATGACCTATACGGAAAGCGGACAACCGCAAAAGATAACAACGCCGGACGGCAAAGAGACGCTTTTTAATTATGATACGAGCAACAATTTAATCAATTACAAAGACCCGATGAACAGCGTCAACGGGATTTCGTACGATAGCAACAACAATCCCCTCGACTCTACTGACAGTGTAGGCAATACGGTGATGCGGGGTTATGACAGTTATGGAAACCTGACTTCAATCACTGCTCCGTTGAGTCTTGCGGAGAACTATGTCTCAAACAGTGGTTTTGAACATGATAGAGGTTCCGACACGGTTCCGTATGATTGGTCATTCCCTGTATTGCAGGCGGGCGAAGTGATTGAAGTGGACAGGTCCACTAAATTAGGTGGATACAAGTCCTTGCATTTGAAGGCAGTAGGTACGGATGGAGCATACAGTTTCATGAAATATCCAATCCCGGTCTCATCGAAGATGACGTACAGTATCAGTGGCGGTATCAAGGCGGGGGTGAACACAGCGGCTGAACTGCGGGTCACTTTTAAAAACGGTGCCACCGTATTGTCCAAACAAACGGGTCTCCTGTATACCAAGGCTGAAGGAACTGCTGGTGAATGGATGAAAAAATCCACCTTACTTGAAGCGCCGGAAGGGGCAACGACTGCTGAGCTTGAAGTGTTTGCAAAAGAAAATAGTGGCGGTGTTGGTGAGGCGTGGTTTGACAACTTGATCTTTGAGGGCGGAACGGGGCGTACGGACAACATTCTTAATGTCAACTCCGGCTTCGATCATGATTTTGACAAAACGAATCTGGCCGACGGGTGGTATCCGTATGTTACGAATCCGCCGGGCATCTCGATTTACTACGCGGATAAGATACAAGGGATCGCTTCTGAAAAGATCAACGGCGACCCGGCGGTTGAGAAATACGTGGAGCAAAATCTGATCATGCTGGGTAGCAAAGGCACCAAACTCAATTTGAGCGGCTGGTCAAAACAGGTTGGTGCGGCTGCTTCGACAGGCGCTTGGGAAATGCAGCTCGTGTTTTACAAACCTGATATTTACAGCGAACCGGCAAAGGTTTCGATTCCGTTTACAAAGACGGTCAGCGGATGGCAACAAAGATCCCAGGTGGTCGTAGCCCCTGTTGATTTTACTCATGTAGGTATCAAATTGATTTTCAGCAAGATGCCGAACGGCTCTTATGCTTTGTTTGACGAGGTGAAGTTGAGCAAACTGAATACTACTTCCTCGACGATCTCGCAGTATAACTATATCGGCAACACTTCCTTTGAGTATGATTATGATAACACGGGTCTACCGGATGGCTGGTATGTCAGCGTGCCGCCTGAAAAAGAGTCGTTACGCAGAGACTTTGAGAAACAGGTGCGAATGGTCGGAGTGTCGGAGGGCGACGTCTATACCGGGGAGAAAGCGTTGGAAGTAACGGCGAAAACGGGCGATGTCATGGAGTTGAAACTCAATGATGAGGAAGTTCCGACAAACGGTAACCCGTACACAGTAGTCGGCTATATCAAAACGGCGAATCTTACTTCAGAAGCCACTATTTTCATAAAAGGCTACGACAGCAACGGAAATGATCTTGGCGGGATCGTAGAGACGACTCCGATAACCGGAACCTCGAACTGGAAGCGCGTCAGTCTGGTCGTCTACCCGGAGTCCTTTACCGGCGGTATTCCGCAATCCCCCAAAGCGGCAATGATCAAGGTGGGCTTGCGGGTAAAATCGGGCTCTGGCAAAGCTTATTTTGACAATGTGCGTTTGCAGGAAGGGAAGTTCGCAACCGAATTCAATTACAATGGCAACTATCCTTGGAATATGGTCGACCCGCTCGATAACCGAACTGACTTTGAAGTCGATCAAAACAACGGGCAGGTTAAGTCGGTATTGAATCCGATGAATCATCGTTTCTCGTACAACTATGATGTTACGGGACGCATCAAAACGTACACTTTCCCGTACCAAGGGCAACTTGGAAATGCCAAAGTGAACAAAACGTTTAGCTACGAATATGACGCAAACGGAAACTTGAAGTCGATCACTGACCCGAACGGTGAAAAACCGATCGAGTTCACTTTCAGTGAGTTGAATACTATCAAATCGTACACTGAAAAAGTATCCCAGAGTGGGACTACCAACCGCAATACGTGGGTGTATCAGTCGGATGAAGTGGGCCGTATGTCATTGATCCAAACTCCTGACGGAAGATTTAACGATTTAGATTTTGACATGGCTGGGCGAGTCAAGAGTTTGACGGTTGGCGATTACCATTCTATCAATCCTCTCACGTATCAATTTACGTACGACTTTAATGGCAACTTGACAAGCTATGGCGATGACACAGGGAAAACCACTTTGTCATATGACAACATGAATCGGGTGACCAAAGTTGCCGAACCGACGGCATCCTCTTATGTTGCGAACAGCTTCGATGATGCAGGACGCCGTTCCAAGGCTGTTGTACACCATAAGGACGGAAGTGAATGGACCACCGAGTATCTCTATGACAGCACCGGCAAACCGAAAGGTTTGAAGGATGGCGGTCATGAATCATGGTTCCTGTTTGACGAATCCGGAAAGAAAAGAAAGGTGTATCACAGTAACAGTACAGTTTCTTATTATGAACGAGATTTTGCAGGACGTCTCACTGAAATCGTCATGGAACAGTATGGTGCACCGCTTTATAAAGTCAATTATCAGTATGACAAATTAGGTCAGGTGACCAATGTCAAACAAGATGAAAACGGTGCTATTAAGTCGGTTGATTATGTCTATGATTCGGAAGGGCAACTGCTGCAAGAGACCCATTCCGATCAACAGACGATTGGGTATGCCTATGATGTGTTAGGCAACCGTACCAAGATGACCGTCAACGGGGCGGAGACTAATTACGTTTACAATGCTGAGAAGAATCGTCTGGTGCAGGCTGGGGACAAGCTGTACCAATATGACAAGGACGGTAACGTGATCAATGACGGCACGTTTGAGTATCGGTGGAACGCGCTAAATAAAATTTCTTTGGCAAAAGAGTTGAAAACGGACAATACCACTCTCTTCTATTACGATGCGTTTGGCCGTCTTACTGAAATCTCGTATCAAGATGGTTCGAGAGATGAGTTCCACTATGATGGAGACTTGGTGGCTTATTATAAGAAATTTGACAGCAGCGGTACACCGGTCGATACGTTCCGATTCACGTATGATCAGGATGACCGTCCAGTGTTTATCACGTTTAAAGGCAACCAATACTGGTACCACTATGACAAAAATGGCAATGTGATGTTCCTCACGGATGCTTCCGGTAAAAAAGTGGCCGAGTATAAGTACACCGATGCATGGGGGAACCATGAGGTGTCACTGGACAACAGTGTGAACATCGGAAAGTTAAACCCGTACCGCTATGCAGGTTACTGGTATAATAGTACGATCAAGAAATATGATCTGAAAGCTCGCATGTATGATCCGGTAATTGGGCGATTCCTTTCAAAGGATCCAGTGACAGTACGCGTGGGAGATCAGCATGGATTAAACAGTTTTGCTTATGCGGAAAACAATCCGGTTGCTTTTGTTGACCCGAGCGGTCTCATCAGTTGCCCGGCAGACGAAATTGCGGCATGCAGCAATGTTTCTTCCAGTGAAAAACGGTATGTCGCTCCCAGCACCAATACTTCATCTAATTCTACTTCATGGGGAGCTGTAGCAACCAATTTGGGGAGCAAAGTAACCCCAGCGGTTGGTGCAGGGTGGGCGGCTGCGAAAGATGAATCGTTGAAAAAGACGAAGACTTGGGCATATAAGAGTATGGACTTTGCAATGAGCAAAAGGCAGTATATCCCCAAAAATGTCGTGAAAAAAGCGGTAGGCGCCGTTTCCGGCACAGGGATTGGTTTAGGGATTGGACTAGACTATCTGTTTGCTGCAGATAAGGCTAATTTCAATTTTCTTGACAGTGTGATCAACAATGTGGCGGTAGCTGGGATCTCAATGGTCGTGGCGGCTACGGTATTCACGTTCCTAACTCCAGTTGCCGCAGCGGTTGCTGCCGGAGTCGTCGTTGCTGTCGCCTATACGGCCGTCACCACATACAATCCGAACTTGACTTTCTCTAATGGTGCACGAAAGGTAATGGGGACGTTCGGTGTTACGTGGTAAGGGGAAGGCAGAAGGGAGGAAAGTAACGAATGCTGGTTGCGTCTATTATCATTGGTACCTGCGTCCTTTGTGGAGGATATGTCCTCTATCAGGCGATCAAGGGTGAGTCACGTTATTACTTGTTAAGCTCTTCGTCCATTCTGATGTTCTTCGGATTGGCGGCAACGTTAGTGCTGATGTATCTTGAGTTCCCGAGAGAAGTGATAAAGACTGTATTAGTTGGATCGTTTATCCTGTTTGGAATACTTTTTACAAGTGGGTACATCGTTCTTTATCTAAAATCTTCACCCTCTCAACGAGTTGATGTGCGAGCGAGACTTTGGTACGCACTGAAAATACTGCTCACGTTTACAGGTTTGATTCTCGCGATTATCTTGTTGGGTCAACTGTTTAATCTACGATAAAAAAACCGCCTGTCCCTTCTCAGGGCAGGCGGTTTTGCTTTTATCACACTGCTCTTACAGCAGGCTGTAGGTGATCGAATAGAGGAGCGAGACTAGCATTGCGATCGCGAGGACGAGGGAGATGGTGCGGACGAGCTTTTGGTTCATCGGGAATCTACTCCTTTCAAAGACTGTCGTTGCTAGTATAACATGAGAGAGAATACGGGGAAAAGAACGGAGGAAGATCATGGCAGACGCAACGGGCAGTGTGGAATTTTGGAACGGGCATGCGGAGGAATGGGAAGCCGGGACGGAACGGGATTGGGAGCAAGGGCCGCGGCGGGCGGTGCTGGAGTTTTTCTGCCGGATGGTGCCAGAGACAGGGCGTGTGCTGGACGTGGGCTGCGCGACGGGGGTCAGCACGCGGCGGCTCTTGGAACGGGGCTATGCGGCAGTCGGCGTGGAGCAGTCGCCCGCGATGGCGGAACTGGCGCGTGGGCGCGGGGTGGAGTGCTGTGTGAGCGAATGCGACCCGCTGCCGTTCGCCGATGATTCGTTTGACGCGGTGTTCGCCTGCACGTCGCTGGAGTGGTCGGCCAATCCGGCCGGCATCGTCCGCGAGATGGCGCGCGTGGTCAAGCCGGGCGGCATTATCGTTGCCGTGACGCTGGGCCCGTACACGCGGCCGCGGCAGTCGGCATTCCGGCGGCTGTATGGCGAGGCGGTGCCGCATAACATGCTGATGCCGTGGGAGCTGTCGCGCCTGCTGGAGGAAGCGGGGCTGGCGATCCAGACGCAGGAAGGCTGGTACCCGCCGCAAGTGCCTCCTCTGGCGGTGGAACTGCTCGCGGCGAACTGGGTGCTGCAGGCGTCGGTAGCGATGCTGTATGGATTTGCCGCGCACAAGCCGGTAACTGAATAAAAACGGGAAAAAGCGGCCTGCCGGTGACTCGGCAGGCCGCTTGGTATGTGTGGCTTAAAGTACGCGCACGATGTTTTGGATCGGGAGCAGAAACTTGCCCCATTCGTTGCAGATCTGCAAGCTTCGCGTATCCGGCTTGTAGGCGACGACGCGGCCTTCCACGGTGTGCTCGCCGTCCGACTCGCCGACGACAAATCGCAGCGCTTTGCGGTGCATCATCGCTTCCTGAACCCGAATTTCGATCTCCTCCTGCATGTCTTCGGTCATGACCGGCGCCGAGTACGGCTGCGTCTCCCGTTCCAACAGACGGGTGCGGTGTTCAGGCAGAATCATGCGGTGACCTTCCCAAAGCTTGTTTCCACGGTTCATACGATTCGATCGCTCCCTATACATAAAGTGTGACTGCGGACGAGTACAATATTACGATAACGAACATTTGTTCTCATTATACGCGATCTCTGTACAGAAAACAATTCCCTGCCGCACGTCAACGAGAAGAGTATATTGTCGAAAGCTGCCATTCATGAGACTATAGGGACATAAGTCCTAATTTTTATGAGTGGGGATGATATCGTCATGTTTTTGGCAGATGCGTTCTATGACCGGAAGATTACGTGCCCGCTATGTACTCATGTCTATACCACGAAAAAAGTCCTATCCAAACACGTAAAAACCCAAAAGGTGGAAGGTGACTTCTACGCGATCTATAGAGATGTGAATCCAAATTACTATGCGGTCAATGTCTGCGGCCAGTGCGGATATGCGTTTCTGGACAAGACAAAACCGAAGATTACGGCGTATAAGCGCGAACGTTACCGCCAGCATGTTGTTTCGCGCTGGGTCCCCCGCGAGTACGGCAGCCTGCGCTCGATCATGGAAGCTGTGGTCTCGTTTAAGCTCGCCGTGTTCTGCGCGCAGTTCATGGACGAGCCGGAGCGCACCGTCGGCGGCCTCTGCCTGCAGGTGGCGTGGCTGTACCGGGAGCTGGGGGAACACGGGCAGGAAGAGCGCTTTTTGCGCGATGCGCTCGATTTTTACACCTATGCGTATGAAAATGACCGCACGATCGACACCGACGGGCGGATGACCTATCTGCTCGGCGAACTGCACCGCCGCATGGGCGAGCAGAAGGAAGCGATCCAATATTTTAATCAGGTGATCAGCGACAAACAGGCGCTGCCGAAGTACGTGCGCATGGCGCGCGAACAGTGGTCCCTGATGCGCGAAATGCAGCAGATGTCGGGTTGAGCCCCGGCCCCTTTTTCCACTATAATGCAGGCAGGGAGGTGACGGCTGTGGCCACCGTGCTGTGCGGGACGTGTGCGTGGGGCGACCATGAAGATTTTTATCCGAAACGGGTCAAGCCAAATGAACGGCTGGAATACTATGCGCGGTATTTTCCGCTGGTCGAAGTGGATTCCAGCTTTTACGCCATTCCCAATCCGAAGTATGTGGAGCGCTGGGCTGCGACGACCGGGCCCGGCTTTACGTTTAATATGAAAGCGTTTAAGGGCATGACCGGCCACGAGCGGTCGCGGGGGCCGAAGGAGCGGGCGGAGCTGTTTCCGCAGTTTCGGCAGGCGATCCAGCCGATGGTGGAGTCGGGGAAGCTCGGGGCGCTGCTGTTTCAATTGCCGCCGTGGTTCGTGCTGAATCGGGAACATGTCGATTATCTGCGCGTCTGCCGGGATTATTTCCACGACCTGACCCTGGCGGTGGAGTTTCGCCACCGCTCGTGGTTCGAAGGCGAGATGCGGGCGAAGACGCTGCAGTTTCTGCGCGGCGAAGAGATCGTCAACACGATCGTCGATGAGCCGCAGATCGGCGACGCTTCGATCCCGGCGGTGGCAGAAGTGACAGAACCGTCGCTTGCGCTCTTGCGCTTTCACGGACGCAACGAGGAGACCTGGTACATCAAAGACGCCAAGCATGCCGGCGAGCGGTTTCGCTACCACTACCGGCAGGAGGAGCTGGCGGAGTGGGTGCCGAAGATTCAGCAGCTGTCCGGGCAGGCGCAGCGCGTGCACGTGCTGATGAACAACAACTTTTCCAACTATGCGGTGCAAAATGCGTTTGATATGATGGAACTGCTCGGGCAGCCGGTGAAGCGGGCGCCGCTCATCACCGACCAGCTCGATCTGTTTTCACTGGAAGCGAAAGGCGGGATGCTTGAATGAGACCGATCAGCGTACAAGTGCGCGGGCTGTTGGGACGCGAGGAGATCGAACGCTACAACGACCTGTGGGAAATCGGCAAGTTTCTGGAAGGGCAAGGCCGTTTTGATCTGGCGCGCAAGATTCAGCGCGAGATCGACCTGCTCGCCGAACCGGCGGTGGAAAAGCTGATGCGCTATGAAAACCGCACCGGACAGGCACCCGTCGTGGCCGCCCCTGTCATCATCGACAACCGGAAAAAAGACGAGTCTTGAGCGGTGCAAAATGGGGGTGGGAAGCCTTGACATCGTGTCGGCCCCATGCCTATAATAATGTTGATCAAATCAATCAGGATTATCGCTCGACGAAGTCCTGATTTGTTTTTGCACATATTCCTGACCTAAACAGTCAAGATTACAGAGGGTATGCGTAAGCGGATATCTGCTTGTCTAAGGAGGTGCGTACATTGAAGCTTTCTTCGCGCGGTCACTACGGCTTGATGGCCATGACCTACCTCGCGCAAAAAGCGGACGGAGGTCCTACGCCGATTAAGCAGATCGCTTCTGCCGAAGAGATTCCAGAGCAGTATCTGGAGCAGATCTTCGTAGAACTTCGCAAGGCGGGGCTTGTCACCAGTGTACGCGGTGCCCGCGGAGGTTACCGGCTGGGCCGGGCCCCCGAGGAGATCAACGTCGGCCAGGTCGTAAAAGTGCTGGAAGGCGAAATTGCGCCGGTTGAGTGTCTGCACTCCTCCGAGGAGGACGCAGAGCTTTGCTGCTCGAAGACCGAGTATTGCACGACCAAGGTCGTCTGGGAGAAATTGCGAGATACGATGGTTGCCGTGCTGGACGACATCACGCTCTATGATATCGTCACAGGCAGCGCCAAACTCTATACGCAGAAGCAATCTGCCGAGTAAGAGAAACAGCAACCACAGTCACACATAGTCGTGAAGGAGATGACAGTTTTGCGTAAAGTCTATCTGGACCATGCGGCGACCACTCCGGTCCGCCAAGAAGTACTCGATGCGATGATGCATGTCTACAAAGAGGTATACGGCAACCCGTCGTCCATCCACCAATTTGGACGCCCGGCGCGCAAACTGATGGAAGAAGCGCGCGAGAAGGTAGCCAAGGCGATCAACGCCGACCCGAAAGAGATCGTCTTCACCGGTTCCGGCACCGAAGCTGACAACCTGGCGATCGTTGGCGGCGCGCGTGCGAACAAGAAAAAAGGCAACCACCTGATCACCTCCGTCGTCGAGCACCATGCTGTGTTGGATGCGTTCAAGGCGCTGGAGAAGGAAGGCTTCGAGGTCACCTATCTGCCGGTGGACGCGGAAGGCCGCGTGTCGGTAGAAGATTTCAAGAACGCGCTGCGCGATGACACCGTGCTGGTGTCGATCATGCACGGCAACAACGAAGTCGGCACGATCATGCCGGTGGAAGAGATCGGCGCGATCTGCCGTGAGCGCAAGATCCTGTTCCACACCGACGCCGTGCAAACGGTCGGCAAGATCCCGGTTGACGTCAAGGCGATCAACTGCGACTTCCTCGCCCTGTCCGGCCACAAGATCTACGGTCCGAAAGGCATCGGCGTGCTGTACATGCGCCGCGGCGTTCGCACCCAGCCGCTGTACTACGGTGGCGGTCAAGAGCGCAAACTGCGCCCGGGCACCGAAAACGTAGCGAACATCGTCGCTCTGTCTGTCGCGATCGAGCTGGCTGTTGCTGAGATGGCAGAAGAGTCTGCTCGCCTGTCCGTCCTGCGCGACAAGCTGATCGACGGCATCCTGAACAACATCGAAGAGACGCGCCTGAACGGTCCGCGCGAAGGCCGTCTGCCGCATAACGTCAACGTTTCGATCGAGTACATCGAAGGGGAAGCGCTCCTGCTCTCCTGCGACATGAAGGGCTTCGCAGCTTCTTCCGGTTCTGCTTGCACCTCCGGCTCGCTCGATCCGTCGCACGTGCTGATGGCGATGGGTCTGACCCACACCACCGCACACGGTTCGCTGCGCCTGTCCCTGGGCAAGTCGACCACGGAAGAAGATATCGATTATGTGATCGAGCAGCTCAAGCCGATCGCAGACCGCCTGCGCGCGATGTCGCCGGTGTGGGAGCGTTTCCAAAAGGGTCTGCCGATCACGTAACACCCGCTTTTCAAAACCAATCCTGAGGAGGAATTCTACTATGTACAGCGATAAAGTAATCGACCATTTCACCAACCCGCGCAACGTAGGTGAAATCGAAGACGCATCCGGTGTTGGCGAAGTCGGCAACATGAAGTGCGGGGACATCATGAAGATGTACCTGAAGATCGACGATGCAACCAACATGATCGAAGATGTAACATTTAAGACGTTCGGCTGCGGCGCGGCGATCGCAACTTCGTCGATGTCCACCGAAATGATCAAGGGCAAGACCATCTCCGAAGCGCTGGACCTGACCAACCGTGCGATCGCAGACGCACTGGACGGCCTGCCGCCGGTGAAAATGCACTGTTCGGTACTGGCAGAGGAAGCGCTGAAAGCAGCTCTGCTCGACTACCAAAAGAAATCCGGCAAGAACCTCGGCCTGAACGAAGAAGACTTCGAAGACTGGGACGAAGAGTAAGATCGCACATGACTCCCTCCAACAAGTATTGGAGGGAGTTTTTTAAAGGGAGGTGTCCAGGATGTCTGATGACCTGAAGAATGAGGAGAAGTGGGTCAATCCGCTGTTGCCGGACGGCAAGAAGGAGTATGTGGTTGACCTGCAGATCACACCGATCGACGAGGATCACTGGACGCTGAAGCTGTCGACCGACCAGATTCAGCAGATCCACACAGCGCTGCAGCACTCGATCATCGAGAACCAGCGCGAGATGTCCAAACTCAAACGTCAAGCCCAGCGCTGGTCTGAGACCGGCACCGAACTGGAAAAGCTCGGCGTTGGTAAGAACAAGCATCTGTACAAGGCGACCAAGAAGGAGAACGAGAAGCTGGAGAAATTGAAAAACGAGCTGACCGACTTCCTCTTCGCGCAAAAGCGGATGCTGTAGTCGATGGCGCGATGGCCCGGAGCCAGCGCGCCACCCTGTGTTCGTGGAATCGACAGAATCCCCCTGACAAAAGCTACCGATGAGGTAGTGTGCGTGAGGGGGATTTTTGTGTTGCTCTGAGTGCTCAGTCGAACCAGCCTTTGCTGCGGAAGAACAGGAACAGGCCGACCCCGATGCCGAGCATCGTGATGATCATGATCATGAACCCATTTTGCTCATGCAGACCTGGCATGAAGTCGAAGTTCATCCCGTAGATGCCGGTCAGCAGCGTCAGCGGCATGAAGATCGTCGTGATCGCCGTCAGGATCATCATCACCGAGTTCATTCGGTTCGAAGAAAGCGACATATACGAGTCGCGAATGTCGGCCGTCAGCTCGCGGTTGGAATCGATCATCTCGGCCAGCTTGAGCAGGTGGTCGTAGATGTCGCTGAAATACACGCGCTGCGGACGTAAGGACTCCAACTGCTCCGCATTTAAGACCCGGTACAGCAGATCCCGCGTCGGCACGATCGTCCGGCGCAGCGCCAGCAGGTCGGTGCGGATCTCGAAGACCTGATCCATCAGCGAGCGGGTCGACTGTTGGCGCGTCTTGTCCTCCAGCACGTCGAGCTGATCTTCCAGCTGCTGCACGGCGGGGAAGTAGTTGTCCACAATGGTATCGATGATCAGATAGGAGATGAAATTCGGCCCGCGCTGATGCGTCTTCTCGTCGGTCTGCACCCGGGCCCAGACCGTTTCCACTTCGCGCAGGTTGGTCATATGAAACGAGACGAGAAAGTTTGGCCCGACAAACAGGTCGATCTCTTCCGAATTGAGCGTCATCTGATTCAAGGCGTGCAGCACAAAGAAGTGATAATCGTCAAAATGGTCGATCTTCGGTCGCTGCAAAAAATGAAAACAGTCTTCCACCGCCAGCGGGTGGAACTGGAAATGGTCGCGCAGCAGCAGCCCTTCGCTTTGGGTCGGCGTGGAAAAATCGACCCAGTACCAGGCGAGGTCCGCGCGGTGCAGATCTTGCAGGGTCAGGTTGTTCAGCAGCTCGTGCTGCTTGGTTACGGCTACGATCCGAATCATGTGCTCACCTCGGTGTTATTGTAACAAAAAAACGGCCGCTCCGCAGGGAGGGCCGTTTTCAGCAGGGAAGGGCGGGCTTAGACTGCTGCTGCCGCTTCCAGATAAGCTTTCAATTCTTCATCGGCCACGCGGCCTGCGAATTCGCGGAACGATTCGCCTGCCAGACGGTGCTCGGTGTAGTAGCGCACGATGTTTTCGATCGTGTACTGCACTTGATCGCCCGGGACTTTCAGGGCGACTTTGCGGTTGAACGTCGCGCCTGCGCCCAAGCCGCCGCCGATCGAGACGTCAAAGGCGTCGACCATCTTGCCGTCGCGGCGCACGAGCGCGCCGGCGAGGCCGATGTCGGCGATCGCCTGCTGGCCGCACTGGTTGGGGCAGCCGTTGACGTGCAGGCGGATCGGCGCGCCAAAGTCCGGGAAGGTCGCGTCGAGGTATTCGGCGATGCCTTTCATGCGCACTTTGGTTTCGACGAGCGCCAGGTTGCAGAACTCGTTGCCGGTGCAGGAGACCGCATGGCCGACAAACGCTGGCGGAGTTGCCGTGAACTGCGCGAGGATCGGCTCTTGCAGCAGCGCGTCCACGTTGGCATCCGGCACGTTCGGAATGATGATGTTTTGCGTGTTGGTGGTGCGCAGGTCGCCATTGCCGTATTGCTTCGCCACGCGGGCGAACTCGAGCAGGATGTCGGCGGTGATGCGGCCGACCGGCAGCGACAGGCCGACGAAGTTCAGGCCGTCCTGCTTCTGCTTGTGCACCCCGTAGAGGTATGCGCCGTTCCAGTCTTCCTGCACGCGCTGGCCACCGCGGGTGTAGGTCTTGCCAAGCGTTGCTTCCAGCTCGTCGCAGAATTTTTCTGCGCCCCAGTCGGCGACGAGGAACTTGATGCGGGCATGGTTGCGCTTCTCGCGATAGCCGTGCTCGCGGTAGACTTTCACCACGCCTTCGATCACTTCAAGCGCTTCTTCCTGGCGCACGAAGATGTTCAGGTTCTGCGCCATGTGCGGCTTGGCAGACAGGCCGCCGCCGACGAGGATGTGGTAGCCGACTTCATCGCCGAGGCGTGCCGGCACCAGCGCGAGGTCGTTGATCTCCGGGTGGCCGAGGTCGCGCGGGTCGGCTGCGATCGAGATTTTGAACTTGCGCGGCAGGTTGGAGTATTCCTTGTTGCTGAGGAACTTCTGCTCCACCGCCCACACGAGGTCGCGCACGTCAAACAGCTCTTTCGCATCAAGACCGGCCACCGGGGAGGAGATGACGTTGCGCACGACATCGCCGCACGCCTGGATCGGCGACATGCCCACTGCGGCCAGACGGTCGAAGATCTCCGGCATGTCTTGGATCTGCAGCCAATGATACTGAATCGCCTGCCGGGTGGTCACATCGACGAGGCCGCGGCCGAACTTGTTGCCGAGCTCCGCCACGACGACCGCCTGTTCATAGGTCAGCATGCCGCCCGGAATTTTCACGCGCATCATGAAGTACGGATCGGTCTTCGGCTTTTGCTGATAGATGCCATACCATTTAAAACGGATAAAATCGCCCGGATCGATCGCTTCGAACCCTTCTTTGGCGTAGCGGTGAATATCGTGAAGGACATCTAAGCCGTCTTTTTCCAGTTTCAGTTGTTCTTCTTTGTTCAGTGCCAACTGGACTCACTCCTTCTCGGTCAACTCAACTCGAATTTTAATTCCAAGTATCCATATACGGATTATAAGTCTTAACCCAGACCCTGTAAAGCCAAATCCACAGAACTTTCCTTGCGAAAAGAGCTTGTCATTGTCGAAAGATTGTCAGAAAATAATAATCAGAAACTATAACTTTTTCTGCAAAGGATGACAGGGTGTCATGAATGAAAAGGCGGTGCCGACGTGGCTGCTTGCAGTCCCGGTCGTAGGTTTGGGGGAGCTGACGTACTGGCTGTACGGTCGGTTTGGGGTAAATCTGGCAGTTCAGGTATCTTTTGGGGCCGCTGTGCTTGCAGCTTTTGTCTTTCTCATCATCTATTTCATGCGCTGGAACACTAATCGAAAGAAAAGTTAGAAAATATGACTCCCTAGTATAAAAACCGGAAGGAACTCATATCGGTAGTGTAGAAGTCATTATAACGCCGTTATTATGGGGACGGCGTGTAGGAGGCACTGCACGAGATGAGTGTTCGAGCATTCACCCGCTTGACGAAAGAAAACGGGATTGCCATTTTGACGATCGACAATCCGCCCTTGAACGTGCTCAGTGAAAGAGTCGGCCTGGAAATTCGCGAATGCGTGACCGAGGTCGAGCATGACGAAGAAGTGGTGGTGTTGATCGTCACAGGTGCCGGACGCGCGTTTATCGCCGGCGCGGACATCAAGGAGTTCCCCTCCAAGATGGCGCGCGGGGAAGCGAAGAAGATGGCGCTTGAGCATTTCCACACCTATAACCGGCTGGACTTCTTGCCCAAACCGACGATAGCTGCCTTAAATGGCGTGACGCTTGGCGGCGGACTGGAACTGGCGATGGCGTGTGACATTCGCATCGCCGGCGAAAGTGTGAAGCTGGGCTTGCCGGAGATCAAGCTCGGATTGTTTCCGGGCGCGGGCGGAACACAGCGGTTGCCGCGTCTGGTCGGCGAAGGGAGAGCCAAGGAACTGATGTTCATCGGCGACCCGATCACCGCTCAGGAAGCATGGCAGATCGGTTTGGTCAATAAGGTCGTCCCGGACGACAAAGTCCTGACCAGCGCGCTGGACATGGCAAACGTGCTGGCGACGCGGACCTTGACAGCGCTTTCGCGGATCAAGAAAGCGGTCGATAAGGGGCTTGAGATGGACCTGACGAGCGGAGTGCTGTACGAAGCGGAACTGCTGGATGAGGTATTCCAGACGGAAGACATTGTGGAAGGCTGCAATGCGTTTTTGGAAAAGCGTGAACCGAAATTTAAACATCGCTGATCGTGTCTCGTGCCTGTCGCGCAAGTTTTGCGGCAGGTACTACCCAGAATCGACCGACTGTTTGGTTGGAAATCTTGAGGCGAAGAGGTGATCCCTGTGAATTTGAGTACGAATTTGCGGCAAACTGCAGAGAAAACGCCGGATGTGACCGCACTGCTTTATCTGGATCAGAAGATCTCGTACCGCGATTTGAACGCAGATGTTGACCGTTTTGCGGCCGGCCTGGCCAAGCTCGGCATCGGCAAAGGCTCGAACGTCGCTTTGCTGCTCGGCAACTCGCCGGAATTTGTGATCGCCTATTATGCGATCGTGCGTCTGGGCGCGGTGGCGGTGCCGATCAACCCGCTGTATACGCCGGGCGAGATCCAGTTCATCCTCGCCGACTGCGGTGTACAAGCTGTCATCGCCGTCGGACAGATGGCCCCGCTGGCTCCCTTAGTGCTGCAGATGCTGCCGACGTGCAAAGCGGTGATTCTGGTCGGCGCGGAGCTGGAGATGGAAGGCGTATCGGCGTTTGGTGAGGTGCTGAACAGCGGCGGCGAGGTGCCGACTGTCGAGGCGACGCCTGACGATATCGCGGTGATTCTGTACACGTCGGGCACGACGGGCCAGCCGAAGGGCGCTCTGCTGTCACATCAGAACCTGTGCTCGAACGCAAACAACATCGGCGACTTCCTGAACATGAGCGCAGCAGACATGGTGGTCGCCGTGCTGCCGATGTTCCACGTGTTCTGCATGACGGTCTGCCTCAACGCGCCGCTGTACCGCGGGGCGACGATTCTGGTCATGCCGCGCTTCTCGCCGACCGAGACGGCGAAAGCGATTCAGGCGCATCAGGCGACGATGTTTGCAGGGGTGCCGACGATGTTCAACTTCCTCGTGCAGCATCCGGAGGTACAGGCGGATGAGCTGAAGTCGCTCAACTTGGCGATCTCCGGTGGCGCGGCGATGCCGGTGGCAGTATTGGAAGCGTTTGAACAGAAGTTTGGCGTGATCGTATCGGAAGGCTACGGGCTGTCCGAAGCGTCTCCGGTCGTCACCTTCAACCCGCTCGACCGTCCGCGCAAGCCGGGCACGATCGGCGTCGTGATCCCGGGCGTGGAAGCGCGCGTGGTCGATGAGAACGGCAATGATGTTGGGCCGGGCGTGGTCGGCGAGCTGATCTGCCGCGGCGACAACGTGATGGTCGGCTACCTGAAGCGTCCGGAAGAGTCGGCGCTGGCGCTGCGTGACGGCTGGCTGTATACGGGCGACATGGCAACGGTGGACGAGGAAGGCTACTTCTCGATCGTCGACCGCAAGAAGGACATGATCATCGTCGGCGGGTTCAACGTCTACCCGCGCGAAGTGGAAGAAGTCCTGTTCCGCCACCCAAACGTGCGGGAAGCGGCTGTCGTCGGCGTGCCGGATGCCAACTACGGCGAGAAAGTCCGCGCATTCGTCGCGCTGAAACAGGAAGACGCTTCGACCGAAGCCGACCTGATCGCACACTGCGAAGCGGTGCTGACCGCCTACAAGGTGCCGAAGGAAGTGTTCATTCTGGAAGAGCTTCCGAAGAACACCACGGGAAAGATCCTGCGCCGCGAGCTGAAGAAGAACGAGAACAACCCGGTTTCGAAATAAAAAGCGTAAACAAGACCCCGGTAAAAACCGGGGTTTTTGGCGTCTGGGAAACGCATGACGAAATGCGCATGAAGAGAGCCCTTGCGGTGAGGCAAGGGCCCTTGTATTTAAAAGAAGATCTTGTATTCGGAATACCCGTAATCGCGAGTGTGCGAAATGGGGCGGGGCTGGAGGCCGGCGGTGTTATGCACGTCGCGGATGAGGGTGGCGAGAAACTCGGTGGAGTCGGGGGAGGAGGCGATCTCCTCGGGGGTAAGCCAGTCGACGGTGAGCAGTTCGCGCTCGCAGCGCGTCACAGTGCCGCCGAGCAGCCGGGCGCGAAACACGAGCAAGGTGTCGTGCTTGCCTTTGCGCAGGACGCCGGTGCGCACGGCGACGACCGCTTCCGGCTCGACGATGAGCCCGGTCTCTTCGCGGACTTCCCGCACTACGGCCGCGTCGACCGTCTCATCTGCACGGACGAACCCGCTCGGCAACGTCCAGAGCCCTTTGGTTGCGCTGTATGATTTTTTGACGACGAGGCACTTGCCGGCCTCATTGATCACCAGGCCCGATACGGCGAGCCAGATGTTGCCGCGTTTGTCCTCCACGCTCCTGCACTCCTTCTCTAGGAAAGTTCGGTATCCAGCAGCTCTGCCAGCTCCTCCAGGCCTTGAAACAGGCGCTGGGACGGTCGGCAGTACAGCCCTTCCTCCAAGACGTACACGCGCCCGTTCTGCACCGCCGGGATCGCAGCGTAGCCTGCGCGCTCGGTGATCATCGACGTCTTCACCTTGTCGGCGTGCACGCCGCACCAGACGGCAAACATGAAGTCCGGCGCCCGCTCGATCACCTCTTCGTGTGTGGCGGTGTACGAATCGCCCGGCTTGTCGGCAAACAGGTTGCTGCCGCCGGCGAGCTCGGAGATCGGGGTCAGCCAGTTCAGCGCACCCGGCGTAAAGATCGGGCGCGGCCACCATTCCCAGTACAGCTTCGGCGCGTGCTTGCGCGCGGCAGCTTTTTCCTGCACGCGTGCGACTTTCGCCTGCAGCTCCGCCACGACTTGCCCGGCGCGCTCCGGCACGCCGCAGACGTTGCCGAGCGTCACGATGTCCGCATAGATCTCTTCGATCGACTTCGGATTGAGCACGAGGTGCGGAATGTTCAGTTCCTGCAGGCGCTCCACATTTTTCTCCATGCCCGGCACGGAGAGCGAAGCGATCACAAGGTCTGGCTGCAGCTCCTGCAGACGGTCCATGTTGATGTTCAGGTCGGGTCCCAGCTTGGGCAGGTCTTTCACTTTTTCGGCCGGCCAGTCGGAGTAATCGTCGACGCCGACCACGAGGTCCATCAGGCCCAGCGCGTCGAGCAGTTCGGTGTTGCTCGGGCAGATGGAGACGATGCGTTGTTTGGTCATGGCTTATTGCTCCTCTCTTGACCAAATGATACAATGAGACATGCAATCTGTGTAGATGAGGTGTATATTTTATGGCGATGTTCGTCGTATTGATGCTTTTGTTCCTGATCGCGTCGTTTGGGATTTCGTTTATCATGGATATGTTTACGAAAAAATTCCCGTGGACGTCCACTGTGGTGGCGGTCGCACTGGTCGGCTACTACCTCGTGTCCCGCAGCTTTGATGTTGGCGGCGGCGAGATCCTGCTCTGCGTCGGCGTGATCGGCGGTGCGCTGGCTGCGTCGCTGACGATTCGCACGCTCGTCACTCGCGGCTTCAAGATGTTCGGCGCTTAAGCCGTACAGAAAAATCCTGAGCGGAATCCGCTCAGGATTTTTGTTTGCTTAGCTTATTTGCTGTTGCGGGCAGTCGCTTCGTCGAGCAGGCGCTGAGCGGTCTCTACGCCTTCCCAGCCGTCGATTTGGACAGTCTTGTTCTCGAGGTCTTTGTACACTTGGAAGAAGTGGGAGATCTCTTTCAACACGTGCGGCGCCACATCGTCGAGGCTATGTACGTTCGCGAAGCGCGGGTCTTGGGTCGGAACGGCCAGCAGCTTCTCGTCTTTGCCTTTGTCGTCGGTCATGATCAGCACGCCGAGAACGCGGGATTCGATCACGCAGCCCGGGAAGGTCGGGAAGGTGGTCAGCACGAGGATGTCCAGCGGGTCGCCGTCTTCAGCCAGCGTGTTTTCAATGTAACCGTATTCGGTCGGGTAGTGCATCGGGGAAAACAGCACGCGGTCGAGCATGAAACGGTTGTTTTCTTTGTCGTATTCGTACTTGTTCTGGGAACCGGTCGGGATTTCGATGAAAGCGTTAACGATCATAGCCATGGTTGTTACCTCCTGCTTTTCTCTTCTCTGGTTTCTGGACATGAAACCATTCCAATTATAGCAAGTGCGGACGAACCTGACAACGTGACAAGCCTCTCTTCTTCTTTTATCGGCATTTTTGCTGAAGGATGGCGCATATGGTGGGAATATGGCAGGTGGAAGAAAAGGGTAGTCTGTGCTATACTGAGGCTTGACAAATTATAATCTGGGAGGTGGATTCCTGACGTACGTGTACGTATTGTCAGGAGCCTAACTTTGGAAGACCCTTTTGGCGGCAGTACTTCAGTTTTTGACTTTCTGTTGATCATCGTTCTTGTGTTGTTGAACGGATTCTTCGTCGCGGCGGAGTTCGCGATGGTCAAGGTGCGTTCAACTCGGATTGAACAGCTGGTCTTGGAAGGCAACAAACGGGCGGGTTTTGCCCAGCGCATCACCGACAAGCTGGACGCGTACTTGTCAGCAACTCAACTGGGGATCACGATCTCGTCGCTGGCCCTCGGCTGGGTGGGGGAACGAACGTTATCGAAAGTGTTCGTCCTCTGGTTTGACGGCTTTGGTCTCAGTGATGCCATGCTGCATACGGTATCGGCCATCATCTCGTTTTCGATCATCACCTTCATGCACATCGTCCTCGGCGAACTCGCGCCGAAGTCGCTGGCGATCCAGCGCACCGAAGGCACGGTGCTGTGGACGGCAGGCCCCTTGATCTTCTTCTACAAGCTGATGTTTCCGTTCATCTGGATGCTCAACGGGACGGCCAACGCGTTTTTGCGCTTGATCGGCATCCGTCCGGCGTCTGACGCGGAGCTGGCGCATAATGAAGAGGAATTGCGGATGATCGTGACGCAAAGTCACGAGAGCGGTGTGATCGACGAAACTGAACGCACTCTGTTTGACAATATATTTGATTTCTCCAACCGCGTCGCCCGCGAGATCATGGTGCCGCGCACAGACATGAGCTGTCTGTATATCAACCGTCCGTTCAAGGACAACTTGGCAAAAGCGGACTCGGAGAAGCATACCCGCTTCCCGCTCGTCCTGGAAGATAAAGACAACATCGTGGGCATCGTCCACATCAAGGACCTCTATGCGGTGGCGCTGAGCGGCCGCGACGACATCTCGCTGGAGACGATCGCCCGCAAGCCGCTTACCGTGCCGGAGTCGATGCCGATCAAAGACGTGCTGAAGATCTTGCAGAAGAACCGCTCTGAGCTGGCGATCGTCATCGACGAATACGGCGGCACGGCGGGGATCGTGACCACCGAGGACATCCTCGAAGAGCTGGTCGGCGAGATCCAGGACGAATTTGACGAAGAGCGTCCGTTCATCGAAGAGCAGAGCGACCACGTGTCGATCGATGCGCGCATGCTGATCGACGAGGTCAACGAATACTTCCACCTCAACATCGAATCGGAAGAGGTGGACACGATCGGCGGCTTCATCTATGCGCAGTTCCAGACTCCGTTTGTCGGCGGGAAAGTCGCGGTCGACAACTATCAGTTTACGATCACGGAGATGGATTCGCTGCGCGTGACGAGGCTGGCCGTCCGCCGCTTACAAGCGGTGGAAGAAGAAGATCTGCAGCTTGCGTAACCTTCATCTGAATCGAACGAAAGCCTGAGCGTATGCTCAGGCTTTTTCTGTTGAACACTAGAGGGAAAGAAAAGGAGGGTCTGGATGAAAAAGGTACTGACGTCGCTGCTTGGCAAGTGGCTCCAAGGTCAAGGCATGAACACGCAGCGCGGCGAACAGGATGTGCCGGACGTTCCGTTTGGCAGCGACGGTCAGGAGAACATCCGCCGCGTGATGCAGGCGTTGGGGAATCCGCCCGATCTGATCAGCGAGTCTTTCCGTTTTCAGAATCTGACCTTTCGGATCCTCTATGTCAAAACGATGATCAACTTCGACTTCTTGCAGCGCGACCTGCTCGGACAACTGCAAAAGTTCTCTCACACCGGCCAGTTTGCGATGGGCCAGAAAAAAAGCACGGCACATCTGCAGGAAGCCTTGGCCTTACTGCTCGAAGGCTGGACGCTGGTCACCTTGCCCGGCCAAGACGGGTTCGTCTGCTTTAAGACGCAAGATGTGGTCGGCAGAAACGTCGGGCACGCGGAGAACCAATCGATCGTCATCGGGCCGCAAGAGGCGTTTAACGAGTCGCTGGAGTTAAACCTCTCCTTGATTCGCAAGCGGCTGAGAAGCGAGCAGCTGCGCATCGAAACGCACAAAATCGGTACGCTGACCCATACGACGGTCGCCTTGCTGTCGGTGGATGGCGTGGTCAACGAAAAGAACTTGCAGGAGATGCGGGAGCGGATCAAACTGGTCGACACAGATGCGCTGCTCGACTCGGGGACGCTGGCGCAATTGATCAACGACCAGCCGTTGTCGCCGTTTCCGCAGTTCCACATGGTGGAGCGCCCTGACAGCGTGGTGTCGGCCCTGATCGACGGCAAAGTGATCGTGCTGGTCGACGGCACGCCGTATGTGTTGATGGGGCCGAGCGCCTTTATTGAATTCTTTCATTCCCCGGAGGACTATTTCAACCGTTGGGCTTCGTCCAGTCTGGTCCGGCTGCTCCGCATTTTTGGCGTGTTCGTCTCGATCACCTTTTCGGCGATCTATGTGGCGGTCTTGACGTTTCACTATGAGGTCATTCCGGCGAACATGCTGAAGACAATCGCGATGTCGCGGGCCCGGGTGCCGTTTCCGCCGCTGTATGAAGCGATGTTTCTGGAACTGACCCTGGAGGTTCTGCGCGAGGCGGGCGCGCGGCTGCCGACCAAAGTCGGCCAGACGATGGGCATCGTCGGCGGTATCGTCATCGGGCAGGCGGCGGTGACGGCGGGGCTGACCTCGAACGTGATGATCATCATCGTCTCCTTGTCGGCCCTGGCGTCGTTTGTGACGCCGTCCTACATGATGAGCAACGCGGTGCGGGTGATCCGCTTCCCGGTGATCCTCTTTGCCGGCTGGTGGGGCTTCGTCGGGATGATGGTCTGCCTGAACCTGCTGCTGATCCATCTGCTCAACCTGTCGTCGCTCGGAGCGCCGTATATGACGCCGTTTGCGCCGCTGCGGCTGGCCGATCTGAAGGACACGCTGATCCGGCTGCCCACGCAGATGCTGTCCAGCCGTCCGGCGTTGACACGAGCGCGGCGGGGATTGAAGAAAGAGCAAGGATCGATGAAGCGAAAGTGAGGGGTAGAAGATGGCGGCAGGCGGCTCGGCAGAACCGCATAAGCGGATCAATTCCATCCAGTTGTTGTTTTTGCTGCACACCGTTCCGATCGGGGTCGGGGTATTGGGATTGGTACGTTTTGTCGCCGACCGCAGCAACCATGACGCGGCGCTTGCTATTCTGCTCTCCGGTCTCTATCCGCAGATCGGGATCCTGTTTATCTGGCTGCTCTTGAAGCGATTCGGTTCCTACGGGCTATATGATGTGTTTCGGCGGTTGTTCGGGCGGTGGCTGGGCGGTTTGCTGTCGCTGTTGTTTGCGGCGTATTGCCTGTTCGCCACGGTGATGACGCTGCGCACGTTTGTTGAACTGGTCAACGCCTGGCTGTTTCCAATGATGCCGGTGTGGGTGTTGACCGTGCTGTTCCTCCTGCCGATCATCTATGCGAGCTATGCGGGTCTGCAACTGCTGGGGCGGTACGCGATCGCCACGTTTTTTCTCACCGTCTGGATTTTTTTCATGAACTATTTTCCGATTGCGGAGGGCACGGTGTCGCACTTGTTGCCGATCGGCAGCACCGGGCTTACCAGCATCGTGCAAGGCAGCATGTTGTCCGCCCTGTCCCTGCTCGGCACAGAGCTGTTGCTGGTCTATTATCCGTACATCACGTACAAAAAGGATGTGCTGCCGGCCGCTTCGATCGCTTCGTGGGGTGTAACGCTCATGTACACGGGAACGGCGGTCACCACGCTGATGTTTTTCTCGCATGATCAGTTGAAAAAGACGATCTGGCCGCTGCTTACGATGTTCAAACACGTGCAGATCCCGTTTATTGAACGCTTTGAAACGATCATCATCGCCATCTGGCTTGTGCAGATCGTCAATACGTGCAGCACCTATCTCTGGGCCGGGATGGAAGGGGTGCAAAAGGTGTTTCGCTTCCAAGCAATCTATTTATACGCTGCTTTCTTTTTGGGCGCGCTGATTCTCTCAAGTCGGATCGCGGGGCGGATCGAGATCAATTTCTACCTCAACATTCTGTCCAAGACGGGCATGGCGGTGATGGTCGTGCTGCCGGCCCTGCTCTGGCTGTTCGCCGTCCTGTTCCGCAAAAAAGGGGGAACCGCACCATGAAGGGAAAACGGGCCGCCCTGCTCGCCCTGTCGCTGTTTTTGACCGGTTGTCAGTCGCAGACGTCGCAGCGGATTCTAGAGAAGCTTGGCGTCATCTCGGCCGTCGGCTTTGATCTGCAGGATGGCGACATTTTGTTTGGCACCTATGTGATTCCGAACTTTACGGAGACCGGCGGGGAGAAGATCGACGTGCTGACCGCGACCGGACATACTTCGAAAGAGCTGCGTTTCAACATGTCCCGCCAGTCGGAGCGGAAACTGGTCTCGGGACAGATCCGCGCTGTGCTGTACGGGGAGGACTTGGCGAGAAAGGGGCTCTTGCCGATATCGGACACCCTGTTTCGAGACGCGGAGATCGGATCGCAGATTCATCTGGCGGTGGTGCAGGGCGAGGCGCGGGATTTTTTTCAAAAGCGCTACCCGGACAAGCCGAGCATCGACTTGTATCTCTACCGGATGATGCGCAAGGAGATGGAAGAGAATACGATCCCGAAATCCAACTTGCACCTGTTTATCCACGACGCCTACGGGGTTGGGAAAGACCCGGTCCTGCCCTATCTGCGGCTGGGCAAAGAAGATGTGATCGTCGACGGTGTGGCGGTATTTCACAACGACAAGATGGTCGGAAGGATCAAAGCGGAAGAGGCCCGGCTGTTGGCCTATATGGAAGGGCGCAAGTCGATCGGCGAACTCGATGTGGAGGTGCAGGAGAAGACGAGCAACGGCGAGAAGGCGCATGCGGTGATGATGTATATGGACATCGGCCGCAAATTGACAGTCGCCAAAGCGAACGGGAAGCCGTCGTTTCATTTTGACGTGACGATTCGCGGTGCGATCACCGAATACACCGGTTTCCAGGACTTGGAGCAGATGCCGGTGGTGAAAAAGCTGGAACAGACCTTTCAGCAAAATCTGCAGGAGCGGATTCAGCATGTCATGGATAAACTGCAAAAAGACTTTCAGTCCGACCCGCTCGGACTCGGGGAGCTGTACCGGTCGAAAGGGTTTGTGCCGGTGTTGGAGCAGGAGACGTGGTACAAACAGTATGCCGAGGCGAAGATCGACGTGAAAGTGAACGTGACGATTCTGCAGACGGGGATGATTCACTAGCGGAAAAGGGAGGCACCTCCGCAGGCGCCCGGACATATTGTAGAGACGGGAAGATTGACGTGCCGTAGCAGGAAACCTATAATCCAAAGTAGTAGAATCCAGACGGTTCCTGTCTCAGATTCGGAAGTGTGGGGAGGGCTGCGCTATGATCAAGACTTATTTTTACAACCATGCAGAGGGCAAGATGTACCACGATGTCGACTTGACGCGCAGAGCCGAACTGTTGCAGGATACGCGAAATCTGCTGTGGATTGACCTCTACAACTGCACGGCGGAAGAGCTCAAGCATGTCGGCAACATTTTTGACTTTCACCCGCTGGCGATCGAGGACTGCCTGCACGACAGCCCGCGCTCGAAAGTTGACCGTTATGAAGATGATGACGATCAATATTATTTCTTCGTCTTTCATGCGCTGCGTTACGATGAGGAGAAAGAGATTGAGATTTCGACGGAAGAGCTGAACATCTTCCTCGGCAAAAACTATCTGGTCACGATTCACAAGAAACCGCTGCAAACGATCGGGCGCATCGCCGCCGCTTCGCTGCGCAGCCATCATTATATGAACCGCGGTCCCGACTTTTTGCTGTATTCGATGGTCGACGGCATCACCGACGAGTATTTCCCAATCTTGGAGCGCATTTCGGCACGGATTGATGAGTTGGAAGATGAAATTTACGTGGAACCGGTGCATGAGATCACCGAGGAGTTCCTGGCCCTGAAACGTAACATCGTCTTGATCCGGCGGGTGATACAGCCGCAGAAGCGGATCTTTGCGAATGTGAACGGGCGTTATTCGTTTGAGATCGATGAAGAGAACATTCCGTATTACATCGACTTGGTGGACCATCTGGAGCGCATCTCCGACGGGGTGGAGTCGTATCGCGACTTGATCTCCGGGGCGCTGGAAACCTACTATTCGCTTGTCACTTCCCGTACGAACGACACGATCCGCATGCTGACGGTCATCTCGACGGTCATGCTGCCGCTGACGTTTATCACCGGCTTCTTCGGGATGAACGTGCCGATCCCGTTTGGCGATTCGTACTTCTCGACGGTGATCATCTTCGGCTGTTTGATGGGGATGACATACTGGATGTTGAAGCTGTTTCGCAAGCGCGGATGGATTTGATCGGCGATTTGACCATTATGGAAAAGCCCCTGCAGATCTGCAGGGGCTTTTTGCTGCGGGCAGCTATTTGTTTTTGTCGATGATCAGTTCGCCGCCGACGGCGTATTCGTCCGCTTTCATGTCTTTGATGAAGACGTGGACGCGGTCTTGCGGGATGCCGGCGATCTCGGCGACCGCATCGGTGATGCGTTTGGTGAGTTCGCGCTTTTGCTCGAGCGAGCGGCCTTCCATCCATTCGATATGTACAAACGGCATGTTGTGCGCCTCCTTTTTGGTGGTCGAGTGTTCCTGTTCATTATACACCTGCCGGGGAGGGCATGCACCCAATTTAGACGGGCATGGGTGATTGTCCCCTGCAAAAAGCGGAGTAGGTGAGTAGGATGGAGTATCAACTGAAAAGGAGGAATTTCGATGTCTGGAAAAGGTGTAACTTACGGTGGATACGGGATGTTTGGGGGCTTTACTCGCTGGGCGATCGTATTCCTGATCATTTTCGTGCTGTTCATTCTGCTTATGCCGGAAGCGTATTAAGCTTTGGAAAGGAAACGTAAGAGCCGAGGGGTGTGCCTCTCGGTTCTTTTGTTAGAGGGGAGGGGGAGAGGTGCCAAAGCGGACAGGAACGAGCAAAGGCAGGAAAAAGCCGGCCCGGTCTGCATTGCGGAAGCCGTGGGTGCTCGATGAAGGACTGCGGCAGCTGATCCGCGGAGAAGCGGCGAAGTTGAAGCTGTCAGAAGAGGAGTATCTGCGGCTGATGACCCACTTTTCAGAAGTGGTGCGCACGTCGATCTTGCCGGCCGGAGTGCTGGACGGCGGGTTTTTGACGATGATCCTGCAGAACCCGATGGTGATGGATATGCTGAAGGGCATGATTCAGAAAATGCTGTCGGGGGCGATGAACAAGAGCAAGTCGGTAAGTTCCGATTCGAGCGGCGGGCTGCCAGCTCCGCAGATGCCCTACGGGCAACGCCAAGGGATGCAGCCGCCTGCGATGCGCGCGCCGCAAGGATTTGGAGGTCCCCAGGGCTTTAGAGGCCCGCAAGGCATGGGAGGCCCGCAAGGCATGGGAGGCCCGCAAGGTATGGGAGGCCCGCAAGGTATGGGAGGCCCACAAGGTATGGGAGGCCTGCCAGGCATGGGTGGTCTGCGAGGCATGGGAGGCCCGCAAGGTATGGGAGGCCTGCCAGGAATGGGTGGTCTGCAAGGCATGGGTGGCCCGCAGAGCTTTGGAGGCCAGGGCGGACCTGGGATGCTGGGGATGCCTTCGGGACAGCAGCAGGCACACGGAGCTCCAGGCGGAGCAGCTGAATCGCAGTCGAACGGTGCAGACGGAAGCGCAGAGGACGGGATGGGGCTGGATATGGACTCGATCGCACGGATGGTCGGGCAGTTTTTGAAGAAATAGAACGGGAAAGCGGCGGTCCAGAATGGGCCGCCGCTTTTGCTGACCGGTGACTAGACGCGAAAGACCGGGCCTTTGGACAGGCTGGGCAGGTGGGTGGTGTTGGAGTTGACTTCTGCCGAATGCGTCATGCCGATCTGCAAGGCTCCGCTGAGATTGTCGATCCTGATCTTGTCGAAATTGAACTCGATCTTGTCGATCACCAGCGTCTTCGCCGCCAGCATCAGCCGGATGTGCTGATTCTCGCGCTCCAATTCCTCCACGCGCCGCCGCAGGTAATAATTCTCCTGGAGGAGATGATGCATCGCCAAGACCTCCTTTTGGTGCATTGTATGGGTTGGTTGGGCACAGTGTGACTGGAAAAATATTTAGTATGTCATATATCGACTGGTCTGCATAGAATGTGATATACTTATCTCAGGGATTGAACGAATTAGTGGAGGGGATTTCCGGAATGCAGGAATATTTGGCTCGCAAGCGTGAAGAAATGATGTCGTATGTGCAAGAATGCGAACAGCGCTTTGGCATGTCCAGTTCCGAATTTGTTTCGTACTATCGCGAACTTGAGTCCCACGGGACCGAAGAAGAATATGACTGGTATGTGTGCCTGAACTTTTTGAGCGCGTAATTGTCTGCGCAAGATGAAAACGTTTACACACTCCATCGCATACTACAAAGGGCGTGCCGTCTAGGCACGCCCCTTTTTTATTTGGCAACCGGTACTTTTTCAATGACTTCCGTAACGAATAAGGTAGAATGATCGAGCAGATGAATCAGTTCGGATGTTGCGAACAGCTTGACGACCGGGCGCAAGGGCAGCCCTTTGGGGACGGCGATGACTTTGCCTTCCTGGCCGTCGTTCAGGCGCACCGACGTGCCGACCGGGTACGGTGCAATGTTGCGGACAAACGCGGTGATGATCTTCTGGTCATAGCCGGTGTACTCCGACATGATCTTCTCCAGCGCATAATGCGGCAGGACGTGCGTCCCGTCTTCGGCGTTGGTCAGGTGATCGTACATGTCTGCGAGGGCACAGATCTGCGCATACTCGTGCACCGCGTCTCCTTTTAAGCTGCGCGGGAAGCCCGATCCGTCGATGCGCTCGTGGTGCTGGACGGCGACGGCAGCCGACAGGGTGTGGAGCATCGGGTAGCGGCGCAGGAGGTTGAAGCCTTCCATCGGATGGTCGAGCGGGTTATCGGTCAGCGCATAGCCGATGTCGTGCAACAGCGACCCGATCGCCACCTGCTTCACGCGCAGCATATCATAGCCAAGACCGATCGCAGTCAGCGTCGCGAGGATGCAGACGTTGACCGAATGCGCATAGCGGTAAGCGGCGCTGGAGCGGATGTCGGTGAACTGTACCATGCAGCCGCGGTTGGCGAGCAGATCGTCGGTGATCTGGTTGGCGACGCGGATCAGCTCGTCGATGTTCAGCGGTTTCTTCGCGGCTGCCAGATCGAATGCCAGCTGCACGATGCGCGTCGCTCCTTGGCGGACTACATCGGAGACCGGATCGATGTCTTCGATCGTGCCCAAGAATTCATCTTCGACATAGACGGACAGGATGCCGTACGCTTCTAAACGTTGTTTGTATGCCAGCTTGACCGATGCACCTCGGTTCAGCAGTATCGACTGGTCGGGCGCATAGATCGGACGGGCGATTTTATGAGCTTCGGACAGTTCATGTAACGAGAGCATTTTCACAATATAAATCCTCCTGACGGTAGAACAAGGAATCGTAAGGTACTACTATTTTACTATACTTCCTAGGAGTTTTGAACTAGATTTTTTAATCGGGGTAAGAATGACTGATGTTGCCGTGTTGAGTTTTTATAAGGAACGAAGGATTCTGCTCTGCCATAGCTTGATAGGGTGAGCGGCAAAGGAGGGGAGTCTGTGGACGAGTTGACGTTTCGCCAAGCGGACCGTGCCGATGTGCCGAAGATGGCGGGCCTGTTTACGAAACGCCCGCCCAAAGAGCGCGTCGCACGGATGACTCGGCGCTTCGGACGGGAACCGGACGGCTGGTATGTCGCGGAGCTCAAAGGCGAGATCGTCGGCTGTTGCCAGGCGGTCTTCCCGCGTCCGAAGGACTGCTGGCTGCAATGGATGCGCATCGGTCCGAACACCCAAGGGAGCGGCGTCGGCGGCGCGTTTGCCGACTATTTGGATCGTCAGGTGCTGGCCAAAGGCGCAGAGGTGGTGCGGCTGAACACGCTGCCCGGCAATGTGCGCGTGCACGCGATGATGGGCGGAGTGCGCGGCTATACGGAGTGGGCGCGGTGGACGAGATGGAACCGGCTCGCGCAAAAGCCGGCGCTCGGGCTGGCCCGGCTGCGCCAGGTAGCGCACGCAGACGATGCGGAGGATGTGTTGGCCTGGCTGGAAGGGCAGGTCGGCTATCAGGCGTCTTTTGCGGCGGTGACCTGCCCGGATGATTTTCGCAAGACGGTGTCGCTCGACCGCAGCCTGCTGCAGGAGCTGATCCGCGGCAAAAAGCGCGGCGGTTGCGTGCTGGCAGGTGCGGACGGGGACATGGAAGCGGCCGCTCTGTACGCGGTGCAGGGGCAGGAGCTGCGCATCCTGCAGCTGGTCGCGGCGACGACGGCAGGCGGATTGGCAGCAGCAGCCGGTGCGATTCGGGAAGCGAAGCCGGTCGAGCGGGTATCGATCCAACTGGCCGGGGCCTCGACTGAGCTGATGCGGGCGATTCAGCGCTCGTTTGCCGGGCCGCATCTGAAAAAGCACGAGTTTTATGTGTTTGGAAAACGCTTGTAACAGCAGAAAACCGCTTGGCGAGGGCCAGGCGGTTTTTCAAAGCTCAGTGCGGGGGCTGCGAGAGGTCTTTCGCCGTTTGACGGAGCAGCACATTCAAGATGCGCCGTTCGTCCTCTTTTTGAAACAGGGCCGGCTCGCTGGCTGCATAGCGGCGGATGCAAAGCTCAGGGTGATGGTCGAGGGTGCCGCTGCGCAACAGGGACAAGGTAAACGCGGCGTCGGCGAGCAGGAAGCCTTCGCCGGGATAGGAAGTCGGATAGCCGATCGATTTTAAAAGTTTCGCCGGGAGCAGCGGCGGGGCTGTGCGGTGTTCTTTTTTGAAGCGGCTGAGAAAGCGCGTTTTGGAGCGGGTGTTGGCACCGGCCACCGTGCGGATCACGCGGTCGCCTTGCGGGGTGTTTTCCCACAGTTCAAGGTCGCCGTAGACGCCGACGGTGCGGGAAGGGGCTTTGGCTAGTTTTTTCTCCATCAGGGCGATCTCGCCGCGCTCGAAGCGGTCACCCGCCTGCAGGACCAGCGCATTGCGCCCGTTGATGTGCGGCAGGGCGAGGTTGACGAGGCGGGATTTGCCGCAGGGAATGGAGGGGGTGAGCACGCGCAGAGAGAAACGGTCGGGCCAGTGTTTGAGCGAAAGTGCTCCCGGATCATAATACGGATCATCGGCGAGCAGCAGGCAGTCGATGCTGACGCCTTGCTGGCGCTGGATGCTCTGGAGTGATTTTTTGAACAGGGTGTTGTCGAGTCCATACAGCAAAAGGGAGGTCGATGGCAGGAGATCTTTGGCCCTGAAGCGAAGTGTGGAAAGATCGGCAGTAGGGTTTCGTCTCATGGGAACCTCCTGTGGTTTGTCAATTGGTTATACTATATGTGGACACGGGGACAGACGGAAACCCTGTCAAACGCCCGAAGTTGCGGCGGGGAAGAGATAGGAGCAATGCTGATGGCGACACATGAACATCCGATGGAGTATTTGCTGTTTTTGAAATACGTGAATGAAGTGGATTATTTTGAAGCGCATGAGGTGCTGGAAGGATATTGGCACAGCGACCGGATCGATTTTTATAAAGGGCTGATTCAACTGGCCGTCGGGCTGTATCATCTCAATTCGGGCAACACGGCCGGATTTCGGCAGCTGCTCACCCGCGCGCGGCAGCTGTTGATGCCGTATGCGCCGGAGTTTCGGGCGCTGGATGTGAAGCGGGTGCTCGCCTATGTGGACGACTGTCTGGAACGGGTGCCGAACGTGGTGGAGATGGAGCGGGAAGACGTGAAGCAGTTGGGGGTGGAGCCGATTCAGTTGTGGCTGGAGGACGGGACGCCGATTCCTGAAGTCGTGCCGCCGGAGTTTCTGGATGGTGAGGAAGCGGATGAGTAAGGTCAAGGTGCTTCCGCACGACAAGACGGTGGACGTGCGCGACGGCGTGCTGTTTCTGGCTGCCGTCCGCGCGGCGAAAGCGGTGCTGCCGAGCAAATGCGGCGGGAACGGAGCCTGCGGGACGTGCAAGCTGCAGGTGGAGTCGACCAAGCAGCTCGACCCGCCGACCAAGACGGAGTCGCGGATGCTGTCCGCGCGGCAGATCCAGGACGGATACCGCCTTGGCTGCCAGGCCAAAGTCAGAGGCGACGCTGTGGTGACCCTGCCCGAGGACCCGCTGCGCCGGGTCATCCGGATGCAGTTGGAAGCGGCGCGGCGGGAAGAACGAGGGGAATAGTGGAGGCACTCCGTGAGGGAGTGTCTTTCGTTTTGGGCTGAAGCCCGATTCCATATCAAAAAGAAAACGCCTCTGCAGCAGGCAGAGGCGTTAGAAAGTTAGGCTTCCGCCGGCGACAGGGCCGCGGCAGCTTCGTGTTCGAAGTCTTCTTTGTATTGCAGCTGGTACAGGTTGTAGTACATGCCGCCTTGGGCGAGCAGGGCTTGGTGGTTGCCCATTTCGCGGATCGTGCCTTTGTGCATGACGATGATCTTGTCGGCATTTTGGATCGTGGACAGACGGTGAGCGACGACGATGGTCGTTCGATCCTGGGTCAGCTTTTGCAGCGCGTCTTGGATCAGGCTCTCCGTCTCGGTGTCGATGTTGGCTGTCGCTTCGTCGAGCACGAGGATCTTCGGATCGAACGCCAAGGCGCGGGCGAACGCGATCAGCTGGCGTTCGCCGGCCGAGAAGGTGGCACCGCGCTCTAAGACCGGTTCGTCTAATTTCCCGGGTAATTTGTTGATTAACTTGTCGGCGTTGACGAAGCGCACCGCCTCTTCGATCTGCCGGTCGGTGATCGATGGCTCCTGCAGGCGAACGTTGTCGCGGATCGTGCCAGTGAAGAGGAAGACGTCCTGCAGCACGACGGAGATCGCGCGGCGCAGGTCTTCTTTGCGCACGTCTTTGATGTTCACGCCATCGATGAGGATCTCGCCTTTCTGGATGTCGTAAAAGCGGGAGAGCAGGTTGAGAATCGAGCTTTTCCCCGCCCCGGTCGCACCGACGAAAGCGACCGTCTCGCCCGGTTCGATCGTGAACGACACATCGCGCAGCACCCAGTTTTCACCGCTGTATGCAAACCAGACGTTTTTGAACTCGACGCGGCCTTTGATGTTCGGGAACGGCTGGGGCTGGGCCGGGTTCTTGATCATATCGTCGGTGTCGAGCAGTTGGAACAAGCGCTCCGACGAGGCCATCGCCGACTGCAGGATGTTGTATTTCTCCGACAGGTCGTTGATCGGCTGGAAGAACTGCTGGGTGTAGTTGATGAACATGTACAGCACACCGATCTGCAGGGCGTTGTCGAGCACTTTGCCGCCGCCGTACCAGATCAGGATCGCCAAGGCGAGCTGCGCGAACAGTTCCATCGACGGGCGGAAGATCGCAAACGTCTTCAGCTCCTGCCAGCTCGCTTTGAAATACTCGTCGTTCGTTTTCTCAAACTCCTGATGCATCCGCTTCTCTTGGCGGAAGATCTGGATGATGCGCATCCCGGAGATGTTTTCGGCCAGCGTCGCGTTGATCTGCGCCAGCTTGACGCGGGTGTCGCGGAAGGCGACACGGGCGTAATGGCGGTAGATCTGCGAGACGATGATCACGAACGGCACGCAGGCCATCGAGATCAACGCCAGCTTGACGTTGGTCTGGAACATGATCAGGATGATGCCGAGCAGCAGGAACACGTCTTTGAACAGCGTGACCAGCATGTTCGAATACATTTCGTTCAACGCTTCCGTGTCGTTCATGACGCGGGTGACCAGACGCCCGACCGGGTTGCGGTCGAAGAAGGCGAGGGACAGCTTTTGCAGATGGGAGAACAATTGCTGGCGGATGTTGAAGATGATCCGCTGCCCCGTCCATTGCAGAACGATCGTCTGGACGTAGTTGAGCACAAATGAACCGAGGATCAGGGCCAGATAGATCAGGCCGATCGCCACCAGCGCGTCGATCTCGGTGTCTTTGAACAAGTCGACTTCGGCGGCGCTCATCGGAATGCGGTTCGTCTCAGCGCCGGTTGCGTTTTCAACCACCATCACATACTGATCTTGCGCGGCCGTTTCGATGCGGTAGCGCTCGCGGTCGGCGGGCGGTGTTTCGAAATCGCTCTCCCGCACCAGCACCTGGCCTTGGAAGCTGTAATGTTCCTCGTCCGGCAATTCGGCCGGGGAAGAAGCGACAAACTCCGTATGGAACACGTTCATGTGATCGTCGATCGCGACTTTGATCAGGTACGGGCGTGCCAGATCGGATACGGTGATCAACAGGAGCAGGATGATCGAAAGCAGCATCCAGTATTTATACGGTTTCACATATCCGAGGAGGCGACGCATCAGCCGACCGTCATAGGATTTCTCTAATTTTTCTTCTTCATGGATGTTCGACATGCTGTCACCCCCTAGTCGTTCGCTGCGATTTTGTCTTCGAGCAGTTGCTTCTGATAGAGTTCGAAATAGAGGCCGCGAAGCTCCAGCAGCTGGTCGTGCGTGCCGCGTTCAATGATCGTGCCTTCGTCGAGGACGAGGATCTCATCCGCGTCTTTGATCGTCGAGATGCGGTGCGCGATGATCAGCGAGGTGCGGGCTTGCATGATCTGCTTCAAACGCAGCAGAATCTCTTCTTCGGTGTGCGTGTCAACGGCAGACAGGCTGTCGTCGAGGATCAGGATCTTCGGGTTCTTGATCACGGCACGGGCGATCGACACGCGCTGTTTCTGGCCGCCGGACAACGTGACGCCGCGCTCGCCGAGCATGGTGTCATAGCCGTGTTCGAAATCGACGATGTTGCTGTGCACCTGCGCCAAAGCGGCTGCCGCTTCGACTTGTTCCTGCGTGTGACCGTTCGCCGCACCGGAGAAAGCGATGTTGTCGCGGATCGACTTCGAGAACAGGAAGTTCTCCTGCGGCACATAGCCGATGTTTTCGCGCAAGGTGGCCAAAGGCACCCGGGTGATGTCCACACCGTCGAGGTACAAGGCGCCTTGGGGCGCGTTGTACAGGCGGAGCAGCAGGTTCATCAATGTCGATTTGCCCGAGCCGGTGCGGCCGATGATCGCCACCGTCTTGCCCGCTTGAATCGAGATGTTGATGTTGTTCAACACAGGTCTCTCAGCGCCCGGATAGGTGAAGGTGAGGTTCTTGAACTCGATGTTGCCTTCGAGGTCGGTCTTGTCATGGCGCGCCTCTTCACCGTCGTAGATCTCCGGCAGCGTGTGCAGCACTTCGTTGATCCGCTTCATCGAAGCCGCCCCGCGCTGCCACATGTTGATGACCCAGCCGATCGCCATCATCGGCCAGGTCATCAGGCCGAGGTAGGTGTTAAAAGCGACGAAGTCGCCGAGCGAGATCGTGCCGCGCACGACGAGGATGCCGCCGTAGGACAGCGCGATCAGGAAGGACAGCGCCGTGACCAGCTGCACGATCGGGTTGTAGATGCCGTTGACTTTGATCAGGTTGAGGTTGGCTTTGAAGTTCTCGTTGTTTTCCGCCGTGAACTTGTTGATCTCTTTTTCTTCCTGCACGAACGACTTGACGACGCGCACGCCGGCGAAGTTCTCCTGCACGCGGTCGGTCAGCGACCCGAATGCCGCCTGCACCTCTCCGAAGCGGCGATGGATCACCCGCCCGAACAAGGTGACGATCAGCGCGAGGAACGGCATCGGCGCCAGCGCCGCCAAGGTCAGCTGCCAGCCGACCGTGTAGACCATCATGATCAGCGTAAAGGTCAGGACGAACGCCGGGTCGACCGCGGAAAGAAAGCCCGGCCCCAGCGCCTGGCGAATCGCGCCCAAGTCGTTGGTCGCGTGCGCCATCAGGTCGCCCGTCTTGTGATGGTTGAAGTAGTTCGGGGACAAGTTCTGCAGATGCTGATAAAACTTGTCGCGCAGATAGACTTCCGCTTTGCGCGAGTTCCCCATGATGTAGATGCGCCAATAATACCGGGCGAGGGCGGAGAACACCGCCGCGCCAAAAATGATCGCAGCGTACATCAGAATGCCGGAGCGGTCCAGCCCGCCGCCGCGCAGGTCATCGACGAACAATCCAAGCATTTTCGGTGTGATCAAGCCGATCACGTCGACAAAAAAGACCCAGAAGATGCCGAGGAGAAAGGAACTTTTGTGCGCGATGAAAAATTCTTTGAGTGTAATAAATTCTTTCATCATCATCTTCCTTTATGCTAACATTTGGACAATTGCGAGTAAAAAGTCAAAGTTCTGAGGTATTGTATGGTCTACGTATATCTTTTAGAATGCGGGGACGGAACGCTGTACACGGGGATCACACCCGATCTGTGGAAGCGCATCCTCCTCCACGAAAAGGGCAAAGGCGCGAAATACACGCGCGGACGCGGCCCGCTCACACTGCGCTATGTGGAAGTCCAGCCGGACCTCAGCAGCGCCTTGCGCCGGGAGCGCGAGATCAAACGCTTCAAGCGGGTGAACAAAGAGTTGCTGATCCAGTCGATCTGCCTGCTGCCGCCACCAGAACGTTCGTGAGACGAAATAAACGTTCGGAGAAAATGCGCTCTCAGCTGCAGAGCGCATCAAGGGCGGCGGAATGTTAAGCTTGTGGTTCTTCGATCTGGTGAATCTTGAACACGCAGCAGCTGCCGCCTTCGGCGAGGCACTGCGAGCGGTTGACATCGGTGCCGAGCACGCGGCGAAACACGTTCGTCTCGCAGGCGCAGGTCTCAGGATAGACCTTCGAAACTTGCGCGATCGGGCAGTTGTACTCGACGATCTCATAGGAGCCGTCTGTCTTGCGCTCCCATTTGGCGAGATAGCCTTTGCTGTTTTGCATCTCGGCGAGCGTCTGCACCTTCTCCTCCAGCGATTTGCCGGCGAGCATTTCATCCAATTGTGCAGACAGGCGATCTTCGCGCTGGTCGAAAATGGCCTTGATCTTGTCCTCCCCGTCGACGCGGACAATGTCTTCTAAAATGTCCAGCATCAGGGAATGATAATTCTTGGGAAAGAGATCATCCGCTTCTTCCGTCAACTGATACACCTTAGCGGGGCGTCCCATCGGCTGGCGGATGGTGGTCGGGTAGATCAAATTGTCCCGCTCCAGCGTGGCGATGTGACGGCGAATGGCCATCTCGGTGATCCCGATGCGTTCGGCCAGATCGCCCGCGCTCATCGGGCCTTCGGTCCGCAGGATCGTGATGATCGTTTTGCGGGTGTTGGTCTCTTGATTGGACATAAACGTTCACCCTTCCGGAACTATTATGAACAGTATATACGTTTTCGTGCCCGAAGTAAATTTCTATATATAAAAGGTTAGAAAATGGGTGAGAGGCACTCGGGATGGGTAGTTTTGCATTTTGAGAAGCCTCTTGCCAGACTCAGTTCAGTAGCCGATTGAGGAGGAATGTTACGATGCAGAGACTCATGTTGATTCTGCTTGCGATCATGCTTCCGCTCAGCGTGATCGGTAAATTGATGCACTGGAGCGAAGTGGCGCTGTTTGCGATCGCCTGCGCCGCGATCATCCCGCTGGCCGGGGTGATGGGGCGCGCCACCGAAAGCATCGCCATCCACAGCGGCCCGAAGATCGGCGGTCTGATGAATGCGACGTTCGGGAATGCGGTGGAATTGATCATCGCCTTCTTCGCGCTGCGCGAGGGCTTGATCGGGGTGGTGCAGGCATCGCTTACCGGCTCGATCATCGGCAACCTGCTGCTGGTCGCCGGGCTGTCGATGCTGATCGGAGGCATCAAATACCCGCAGCAAAAGTTTAACCGCACGATCGCAGGCACCAACGCGGCGATGATGCTGCTCGGCGTGGTCATCGCGCTGGTCATTCCGGCGATCTTCGGGCTCGCCCACCCAAGCGAAGACGACATCAAGATCTCGATCGGCGTCTCGATCGTCGTGATCGTCCTCTATTTGCTCGGCCTGTTCTTCTCCCTCGTCACGCACCGCAGCCTGTTCAACTATACGGAGGATATGCACGCAGAGGAGGCGGAATGGAGCGTCGGGAAAGCGGTCGGGGTTCTCGCGCTGGCCACAGCGGCCGTCGCGTACGAATCGGAGCTGCTCGTCCACACGATTGAAGCGGTGTCGCAGCAGTTCGGCTGGTCGGAAGTGTTTATCGGCGTGATCATCGTCGCGATCATCGGCAATGCGGCTGAGCACTCCACGGCGATTCTGATGGCGTGGCGCAACAAGATGGACCTCGCCTTGGAGATCGCCGTCGGCTCCTCCCTGCAGATCGCGATGTTCGTCACCCCGGTGCTGGTGTTTCTGTCGCTGATCCTCGGCAACCCGATGACGCTCGTCTTCACATGGCCGGAGCTGGCGGCGATGGTCTTGGCGGTCTTTCTGATCAACTTCCTCGCCCAGGACGGCGAGTCGAACTGGCTGGAAGGCGCGATGGCGCTTGGCGCCTATGTGATCATCGGCATCGGTTTCTACTACCTGTAGCAGCATACACGCCAAAAGGCGCGCACGTTTTGCGTGCGCGCCTTATTAGGTTTCGGCTTAGTATGCGCCGTCAATACCCGGAACGAGCAGGAAGAACAGCACGAAGATGATCAAAAACACGACCGCCCAACGGGTGTAGCCACCAAATACCCCAAAACCATAACCTCCAGCATGACCTGACATGTTACATCCCTCCATTAGGTGTTTGTGGTTGTAGTAGTGGTGCCGTCTTACAGTGATAGTACATGCGGAAAGGGCAATTTTTGTACAAGACAAACGTCTAGCAGGCGCGCCTATTTTGGGTATGAAAAAACCGCAGCCCTGATGAGCTGCGGCGGTGAGTGTTATACGGTTTGCAAACTGCTCAGGATGTTCCGGACATAGCGCTGCGTTTCGCCAAACGGCGGAATGCCGCCATAGCGGTCGACGTTGCCGGGGCCCGCGTTATACGCGGCCAAAGCGGTCGCCACATCGCCGTTGTAGCGGTCGAGCATCTGTTTCAGATAGCGGACGCCACCGTCGAGGTTCTGGGCCGGATCATAGACGTTCTCGACGCCAAGTCCGCTCGCGGTGCCGGGCATCAGCTGCATCAGGCCGCCTGCGCCGACGGAAGACGTTGCATAGGGGTTGAAGCCGGACTCCTGGCGCACGACTGCGCGCACCAGCTGTGGATCTACGCCGTAGCGCTCTGCGGCGTCCTGAATCAGGCCGTCATAATCGGAAGCGCCAAAGCGGGTGCTGAAAGGACCGAGCTGGCCGGTTGCACCCAGCGCAAACGGCAGCCGGAGCGAGCGCTGTGCCGCATCGGCTGCGGAACTGTCGTCGCCTGCGGAAGTGTTCATCCCGGCGAGCAGTTCAGCAAACAGCATGGAGAAATCTGTGCTGGCGGCAGATGTTGTTGTTGAAGATGTGCCGAGCGGAGACACCATTTGCGACCGCATCAAGGCAGCAAGTAATTTAACGTCCATGTTGCACCTCGTTTCCACTGCTGTTTTTAGTTTACTCGAAAACTTTGCTTCGGTAAACTGGTAACAGAGTCAGTCGGAGGAGGAGAGCGCAACATGTGGCGCAGCTTATTAAAATTTTTCGTGAACGGGATCCTGACGATCGTGCCGATCGGTCTGGTGATCTACGTGGTGGTGCAAAGCTTCCAGTTTCTCGACAGCCTGCTCGGGAACTCGCTGCGGGAGAAGATCGGCGACGTGTACGTGCCGGGATTCGGCATTTTGCTCACGCTGGTGCTGATTACGCTGGTCGGCTGGCTGACCACGTACTGGTTCAGTGCGCAACTGATCGGAATCGTCGAGTCGATCCTGCAGCGAATTCCGTTTGTCAAAACGCTCTATAAAGTGATCCGCGAGACGATCGAGTCGTTCGTCGGCGAGAAAAAGTCGTTTTCGAAAGTGGCGCTCGTCACCTTGCCAAACAACCCGATGAAGATGCTCGGTTTCATCACCAGCGAAAATGTGGGCAAGCTGAGCGACGATCTGGTCGACCACATCGCCATCTACGTGCCGCAGACGTTTCAGGTCGCGGGCGTGACGTTCCTCGTGCCGAAGGAGCATGTGGAGATTCTCGATGTGTCGCCGGAAGAAGCGATGCGCTTTATCCTGTCGGGCGGTGTGTCCGGCTCATGAACACAGGCGAAGAACGGGCAGGAGGGGGCTTCGCGTTTGGCCTGGCAGCGCTGCCGTTTCTGTGCAGCATCGGCGGGCTGTTGCTGTGCATCTACGCGCTGGAGCTGCCGTTGTATCTGGCGTTGTTACTGGGGTGGGGTGTGGCGGTTGCGATCGCTGTGTCCCACCGCTTTTCGTGGCGGGATGTTTGGCGCGGGACGTATCAGGGCATGAAGAGCACGCTGCTTGTGATCGGCATCTTGCTGTTGATCGCCGGCGTGATCTCGTCGTGGCTGATCTCGGGCACGGTGCCGGGGCTGATCTATTACGGCATGCAGTTCATCCAGCCGGAATACCTCGTGGTGATGGCCTTTTTGCTGACCGCAGGCACGTCGATCGTGCTGGGATCGTCGGTCGGCACCTTGTCGACGATGGGGGCGGCGATCGCAGGTCTTGGGCTGGTCTTTGGCATCTCGCCGGGGCTGATCGGCGGCGCCTTGATCTCCGGCGCGATGGTCGGCGACCGGATGTCGCCGGTGTCCGGCGCATTTCATCTGCTCTCCTCGATGACGGGGACCAAGCCGGAGCACAACTACAAGCCGCTGCTGTCGACGGGGCTGCCGATGCTCTTGATCTGCACGGGGCTCTTTTTCTGGCTCGGGCACGGCGCCGGTGCGGGGGCGCCGGCCGATCCGCAGAACACGCCGCTGGTCAGCGCCTTGACCGGGCAGTACGACTTGCCATGGTTCGTGCTGCTCCCACCCGCGATGGTGCTGCTGCTCGCCGCTTTGCGGGTGCCGATCCACTGGAACCTGTCGCTTGGCATCGTGACCGGCGCGGTCTTAGCGATCTGGGTGCAGGGCGAGTCGGTCGCGGCGGTGCTGCGCGCCGTCTGGTTCGGTTTTGAGCTGCGCGAGGGCGGCAACTCGCTGCTGCACGGCGGCGGGGTGTGGCCGATGCTCAATCAAGCGCTCCTGATCTTCTGCGCCGGGATGTTAAACGGGGTGATGGAAGCGACCGGCATGATGCAGACCCTGTTGCAAAAGCTGCTCGGGGGCATCGAGCGCTACCTCGGATTGATCGTCTCCTCGATGCTGCTGTCGGTGTCGATGGCGCTGCTCGCCTGCAACCAGGCTTTGGCGATCATCGTGCCCGGCCGCGCTTTGCGCCCGGTCTATGACCGGCTGCAGGTGCCGCCACGCGAGCTGGTGCGGGCGCTCGGCGACTCCGGCGTCGTCGCTTCGGCGCTGATTCCGTGGAACCTGCACGGCATTTTATGCTCGGCCGCGATGGGGATCGCGACGATGACTTTTTTTCCGTATGCCTTCTATTTGCTCGGCCTTCCGCTTTTAACTCTTTTATTGTCCATTTGGAAGAATCGATTGAATTCTAATAGGATTACGACGATTCTCAATTGACAAGCGCTTTCATAGTTAGTAAAATTTAAAGTGGATGGGGTTATCTTTTGTGATCGCAATATTTTGTGTTGCACGAGAGAGAAAGAGGGGGATCTAAATGAAAAGGAAGAGCTACAGTCAGTCGCTCGCTGATCTGAAAGGCCGCGGTATTCGTCTGACACCGCAGAGGCAAATCATTCTGCAGTATCTGAAAGAAACCGAGGAGCATCCGACAGCCGAGCAAGTGTATCACAAAATAGGGGAACAGTTTCCGGGCATTTCGCTGGCGACTGTGTACAACACCTTGAACATGCTCAAGGAATTAGGGGTAATCCGCGAATTGTCGTATGGAGATGTCTCCAGCCGTTACGACGGCAACGATTCGGAGCATGCACACCTGGTGTGTGAACATTGTGCCCAAGTGCTGGACATCGCATCTCCGCCGGAAGAGGCGGTACTCACCAAGAATGTACAACAAGCCGGATTTACGGTGTCTTCATATCGCTTGGAGTATTATGGAACTTGTGCGTCGTGTGCGCAAAGCGCGCCGTACCAAAAAGATCACGCTTCGTAAGTCACATGATTCCATATGCATGAAAGGGCCTGCACAGGGGTGTGCAGGCTCTTTTCTTGGAGCTGCTTTATCTGGTACAATGGAATTATTATAAGAATTCACATACTGGTGAGGTGAAGCGAGATGCTGAGAAGCTCGTTTACAGAGTCCCTCGCTGATCTGAAGTCTCGCGGCGTGCGTCTGACACCGCAGCGGCAGATGATCCTGCGTTATTTGAAAGAGACGCACGAACATCCGACAGCCGAACAGATTTATCATCAGGTCAGCCAGGAGTTTTCCGGAATCAGCATGGCGACCGTTTACAATACCCTGCACCGTCTGAAGGAGCTTGGCGTGATCCGCGAGCTGTCCTACGGTGACATGTCGAGCCGCTATGACGGCAACGACTCGGAGCACGCGCATCTGGTCTGCGAAGGCTGCGGCAAGGTAAGCGACGTGCCCTGTCCGCCGAAAGCAGCGCTGGAGACGCCGGAACTGGCTGAGCTTGGCTATGCGGTCGGTTCGTACCGGCTGGAGTTTTACGGCATTTGCCCGAGCTGCCAGGCGCATGAGGTGCGCCCGCAGGATTCTGAGCTGAACTAAAGCGTCCCGTCCGTGCGGCGGGGCGTTTTTTATCGGATGCGTTTTGAGGGGACATGGTTTTTGCAGGACAAGCGTTTGGCGTGGAGAGGAGCAGGCGAGGATGGGATACGTGTTTGTGGTCGCTGCGATGCTGATCTGGGGCAGCGTGGGGATCTTTGGCCGCTGGGCCGACCAGCCGGCGACGGTGATCGTGCTGTACCGCGTGCTGTCCGCCTGTGTGGTGCTCGGCTTGTATCAGGCCGTGCGCGGCGGCGGGCTCAAGCGAGCCTGGCAGGAAGCGGCCGGGCAATACGCGTGGGTGATGTTTGGCGGTGTGGTGCTGGCTTTGAACTGGATCTTCTTCTTTCAGGCGGTGCAGATGACGTCGCTGGCCAATGCGGTGCTGTCCTACTATGTGGCACCCGTGTTGGTCACGCTGCTCGCCCCCGTTTTGTTAAAAGAAAAGCTGGAGCGGCGCACGCTCTTGTTTGTCGGGATGGCCTTCCTCGGGACGCTGATCATGAACCCGCTCGGCGAAGTCGGCGGCGATCATCTGCTCGGCATGCTCTCGGGCTTAACCGCCGCGTTTTTCTACGCGATGGTGACGATCTCCGGGAAAAAAGTGACCGGGATGCAGGCGCACACGCTCGTGCTCTGGCAGACGGGAACGGCGACCCTCGTGCTGCTGCCTTACGTGCTGTGGCAGGGGATGGCAATGCCGTCGCTCCCGTCGCTCGGCGTGATGGTGACGATCGGCTTGGTGCATACGGCGCTTGCGTTGACGCTTTATTTCCTCGGTCTGAACCGGGTGAAAGTGCAGCACGTCGGGGTGCTCGGCTATCTCGATCCGGTGAGCGCGATCTTGTTTGCCTACCTGTTTTTTGGCGAAGCGCCGAGTATGGAAACCTGGATTGGTGGCATCCTAATTCTGGTAAGTTCCTATTTGATTTTGCGCAGCAAGGAAACGGGAGGACATCTCGATGGCAGCCGAACAGAAGCGCAGAATGCGACCGATTGAAAAAGGGGTCTTGTACTTCATCCTGCTAGGCGGTCTGGTCGGCGTGGGATTCATGTTTTATTTGAATGCGCACGTCGACGACTGGAAGGTGCAACTGAACAGCAACATGGACAGTGAAAAAGCCCAATCCCTCCGCTAGCTGAGGGATTGGGCTTTTTCTGATCAGACCCACTCCATGATGATCAGGTCGCCGTGTTTGATCGGTGTGAGAAAGGTCGCCGGCAGCGCGTTGACGGTCAGCTTCAGGTCGAGCGCGCCGGGCGGGCGTTCGTCTTCGATGCGGATGTAGCGGAACAGGTCGCTCAGCACCGGCTGCCATTCCGGCGTCTCGGCCGTTTCGCCGCCCTGCGGCTGCCGGTTGAAGAGCAGCGTGTCTCCGTCGCGGACGAGGTCGTCGAGCGATGCCGGTTTGCCGTTTACGTAGATCGGCGGGCGCGGACCTTCGAGGTTGATCGGGCGGTTGTTGCAGAGCACGCCGATCGTCAGCCCCGGATGCAGGCTCTCGTCATAGAAGAACCGCACGTTGTAGATCGGGTCGGGCGCCGGGCCGAACTGCAGCATGTCACCGCTGTGCACCGGCGTCTCCAGCGCGGCCGCCGCGTCGTTGAGCAGCAGTTCATACGGCTGGTGGGGCAAGGTGACGCTTTCGCCGTCGAGGGTGACCGTAAAGCCGTGCGGGCGGTCGAGCAGTTCCAATTCCCATGCTTCGAGATCGGGCAGCGCCTGCAGGACGTGCTCCACCGTCCGCGGGCGTTCGACGGTGATCTTGGCGCGGTCGAGGACCGGCGTGTCGGGTGCGGCCAGCTCGCCGTTCATCAGCAGGCGGGCCGGGAGCATGTGCTCCTGGCCGCGGAAAAACACGGTCAGCGGCTCCGGCAGCAGATGGGCAGGCAAGATGTCGGCGATCACGGCCGACGCATCTTCCCCGGACACGCCGCCGAGCACTTCCAGCTCGTCGCCGTGCTGGATGACATCGTCGAGCTTGGCCGACTGGCCGTTCAAGAGCAGTTGGGCCGGGGTGCCGAGCGTGCCGCGGATCACTTTCAGTTCGCCTTGCACCTCTATGCTGAGTGCGAGGCCGGGGCGTCCGTGCAGTTTGCGGATGTCGACATCGGCGGCGATCAGCGCGTCGCCGACGGTGATCTGGCGGAACTCAAACAGGCGCAAGGACTTGCCGTTGACGCGGATCGCCACCGAGGAGACCGGGTGCTGCAAGGCAGCCAGGGCGATGCCGATCGGCGTGACAGCCTGCGGGCCGGAGAGCGCTTCGTGCTGGGCGGCGAGCTGTTTGATCGCATCGGTGCTGCGGATCGCAACGCGCTCCTTGGGCAGCTTGAGCTCGGCGGCCAGCAGCGGGGCGAGCATCGGGGTTTGCGAACCGCCGCCGACCAGCATGACGGCGGCGGGCGCTTTGTGGTTGAGCTTGAACACTTCATAAGCGATCTGGGTGGCGAGGCTGCGCACCTCTTCCTGAATCGACTCGATCACATCGCGCGCAGGCAGGTCGTATTCCATGCCCAACACGTCGGAGAACTGCACCTGCTCCTCGGTCATCAACTGGCGCTTGAGCAGCTCCGCGTCCGGAAAGTCGAGCAGGTGTCGCTGCGACAGCGCTTCGGTGATCTCATCGCCCGCCACCGGCACCATGCCGTAGGCGACGACGGTGCCTTCGGCGGTCAAGGCGATGTCGGACGTGCCGGCGCCGATGTCGACGAGCACGAGGTTCAGCTTGCGCATCGACGGCGGGATCAGCGCGTTGATCGCCGCGATCGGCTCCAAAGTCAGCGCCGCCATCTCGAGGTCGGCGCGCTCCAAAGCCATCTGCAGAGAGTCGATGACGACGCGGGGCAGGAAGGTGGCGATGATCTCAACGCTCGCTTTCAGGCCGAACTGGTCTTCGAGCGAGCCGATCACGCTGTCGTCGAGCAGGTAATGCACGACGGTGTAGCCGACACAGTGATAGCGGGCCGCATCGGGCGCCATCTCCTGCAGTTGACGCTCCGCCTGCTGGACGGCGGTAAGCTCCAAGGCGAGGATGACGTCGCGGGTGACGCGCTCGCCTTGGATGTCGCGGTCGACGCGGGTGCGGATCGTTTTCAGAGCGCGTCCGGCCGCGGCGACTGCTACTTTGCGCAGCGGGCCGGTCGTGCGCTCCAACTCCGTTTTGACTTGACGAATCACATCGGCGACGAGGGCGACGTCGTGGATCTGCCCGTCGAGCATGGCGCGGGTGACGTGCTCCTTCTCCACGGTGGCGGCGACTTCGAGCAGCCCGGCGCCGTTGAAGCGGGCGACGAGGCCGACGACGGTGCGCGTGCCGATGTCGAGTGCAAAGATCTGTTCATCCTGCGAGTGGTGCTGGGTCAAGGTCAAGACCCCCTTTTCCAAAAAGATTATCGGGTGATGACCGAGAAGCCTTTTTCCTGCAAGCGCTTCAATATCCGGTCTTGATGCGCATGGTCGCGCGTTTCGATGTCGATCTCCACTTCCGCTTCGCCGAGCATTACGCGCGAGCCCATGCGGTGGTGCTGAATGCCGATGATGTTGGCGCGCTCGGTGGCGAAGATGCCGAGGATCTCCTGCAGCACGCCCGGCTTGTCGGGCACGGTGGTGTTGATGCGCAGGTAGCGTCCCGCTTCGACGAGGCCGCGCTCGATGATGCGCGACAGGAAGTTCACATCGACGTTGCCGCCGGAGAGCAGCACGGCCGTCTTCTTGTCGCGGAAGGGCAGCTTGTCGTACAGCGCGGCGGCGAGGCCGGTCGCGCCAGCCCCTTCGACGACCAGCTTGTTGCGCTCGATCGCGAGCAGCATGGCGCGGGCGATCTCCTCTTCTTCGACGGTGACGATGTGGTCGACATACTGTTGGGTCAGCTGGTAGGTGATGTCGCCAGGGCGGCGCACGCAGATGCCGTCGGCGATCGTGGCGACCGTCTCCAGCGTGCCGATCTCGCCTTGGTCGATCGAGGTCTTCATGCAGGCGGCGCCGGCCGCTTCCACACCGACGATCGTGATGTCCGGCTTGGCGAGCTTGGCGGCGAGCGCGATGCCTGCGATCAAGCCGCCGCCGCCGACCGGCGCGACCAGCACGTCGATGTCGGGAAGTTGCTCCAGCACCTCGAGCGCGATCGTGCCTTGTCCGGCGATCACCGCCGGGTCGTCAAAAGCGTGGACGAATGTCATGCCGCGCTCCTGCTGCAGCTCCAGCGCTTTGGCGTACGCTTCGTCGTAGTTGCTGCCGTGCAGGATGACTTGCGCGCCGTAGCGGGCGGTCGCTTCGACTTTGGAGAGCGGCGCTGCTTCCGGCATGACGATGATGCAGGGGATGCCGGCGTTATTCGCGCCGTACGCGACGCCTTGGGCGTGGTTGCCCGCCGATGCGGCGATCACGCCGCGCTGGCGCTCCGCTTCGGTCAGCGTGGCGATCTTGTGGAACGCGCCGCGAATCTTGAACGAGCCCGTCTTCTGCAAATTCTCCAGCTTCATATAAATCTGGTTGTGCGACAAGTCGGAAAACGTCTTCGAATAGTCGAGCGGCGTGTTGTGGATGACGCCTTGTAAATTGGCGCGGGCAGCGAGAAAATCGGTCATTGTAAGCAAGAGGAAAGCACACCTTTCTGTGAGGACACTTCTATTGTCAATGGTTTTTTTATGTGCTATAATCAGGGTTAAAATTTGTCACTTTGACGTGGTGCAGTAGGAAAGCCCAGACAAAAGCTGACAAGTTTCCCCTTCATTCTACCATGAAATTCACGCATGAAAACAGCGTTCGGGAGGCATCGGTTCATGTCACAAGAAATTTTGAACAACGTGCGGAAAAATCTGTTTGCGATCAAGCCTTACAGCCCGGGCAAACCGATCTCCGACGTGAAGCGGGAGTTTGGCTTGACCGATGTCACCAAACTGGCTTCGAACGAAAATCCGCTCGGCCCGTCACCGAAGGCGCAGGCGGCGATCTTGGCAGCGGTGGCGAATGTGAACCGCTACCCGGACGGCGGCGCGGTCTCTTTAAAAGAAGCGCTGAGTGCCAATACAGGCATTCCTACGGAGCAGATTCTCGTCGGCAACGGGTCGGACGACCTGATCAAGCTGACGTCGGAGACGTTTTTGCATCCGGGCGATGAGATCGTCGTGCCGTCACCGTCGTTTTCGCAGTATTGGTTCGGCGCGCAGCTGATGGACGCCAAAACGGTGGCGGTGCCGCTGACTGCCGGTTTTGAGTACGACTTGGAAGCGATGCTGAACGCCGTGACGGAGAAGACGAAAATTCTCTATCTCTGCTCGCCGAACAACCCGACCGGCACGTACCTCCGCGAGGCGGATCTGCAGCGCTTTCTCGACCGGGTGCCGTCCCGCGTCCTGGTGATTCTCGACGAAGCGTACAATGAATACGTGACTGAGGGCGATACTGCACAAGGAATTGATTTCCTGAAGCGGGGGTACAATGTTCTTGTCATGCGCACGTTCTCAAAGATGTACGCGCTGGCGGGACTGCGCCTCGGCTACGTGCTGGGCCGTTCGGAAGTGCTCGATGCGATCAACCGCACGCGCGAGCCGTTCAATGTAAACATGCTGGCACAGGTCGCCGCGGTGGCCGCACTGGACGATGCGGAGCACGTGGAAGCGTCGCGGCAGCTGAACCGGGCAGGATTCGCACAGCTGCAGGCCGGGCTCGGCCAGCTCGGATATGATGTGGTGCCGACCCAAGGGAACTTCCTGATCTTTGATACCAGACTGGATGACAACAAGCTGTTTGACGCTCTTTTGCGCGAAGGGGTGATCACGCGCAGCGGGACTGCGCTCGGGATTCCGGGCTATCTGCGCGTTTCGATCGGGCTGCCGGAAGAGAATGAGCGCTTCCTTGCCGCATTCGAAAAGGTGGTTTCCAGCCTCGCGCAAAAGGTGTAGAATAATATTTGACTTGATCTACTTATGAGCTGAGGAGAGTGAGATGAGCATGAGCAAAGTGAGATTTGAGGAATTGCGTGCGCAGTTGGATGAGGTGAACCTCGAGATTCTGGAGGTGCTGAACCGCCGCGCCGAGTTGGTGTCGGAGATCGGTCTGCTCAAGAGCGGCAAGGGGACGGAGCGGTTCGACCCGATCCGTGAGAAGGAGATGCTGGACAAGGTGGTCGAAGCGAACAAGGGCCCGTTCCCGGATGATACGATTCGCCATCTGTTCAAGCAGATCTTCCAAGCCTCGCTTGGGCTGCAAGAAGAGGAGAAGAAGTCGCTGTTGATCTCCCGCAAGAACAAATCACAGGATACGGTCGTCCAGATCGGACCGCTGACGATCGGCGCCGGAAATCCGGTGATCATCTCCGGGCCATGCTCGGTGGAGACGGAAGGGCAGATGGAAGCGGTCGCTTCGCATCTGCAAGGCGAAGGCATTCTGCTGCTGCGCGGCGGCGCGTACAAGCCGCGCACCTCGCCGTATGATTTCCAAGGCCTGGGCAAAGAGGGACTGAAGATCCTGAGCGCGACGGCGAAGCGCCACGGCATGGTCTGCGTGTCGGAGATCGTCGCACCGGAAGATGTGGAAATGGCCTGCGAGTTTCTCGACGTGATTCAGATCGGTGCCCGCAACATGCAGAACTTCGAGCTGCTCAAGGCGGCCGGTTCGGTGCGCAAGCCGGTACTGCTGAAGCGCGGGCTGTCGGCGACGATCGAAGAGCTGCTCTACGCGGCGGAGTACATCGCGTCGCGCGGCAACGATCAGATCATCCTGTGTGAGCGCGGCATCCGCACCTATGAGAAAGCGACGCGCAACACGCTCGACATTTCGGCGGTGCCGATCTTGAAGCAGGAGACGCATCTGCCGGTCGTCGTCGACGTGTCGCACTCGACGGGGCGCAAAGACATCATGTTCCCGATCGCCAAAGCCGCGCTTGCGGTCGGAGCGGACGGCCTGATCGTCGAAGCGCACAACGAGCCGGCGGTCGCCCTGTCTGACGCCAAGCAGCAGCTCGACTTGAATCAGTTCAGCACGCTGATGAACCAGCTTCGTGAGAGCGGGTACCTGAAGGACACGGTCAACGCGAAGTAACAGTGTAGGATATGAAAAGCCCTGGCCGCCGCGTCAGGGCTTTTTGCGTGGAGGTGTGGAGCCAACGAGCCATGCTCGCAGCGGCGCTTACAGCGGCGCGAAGGCAAATACGTGCGCATGCAAAAAAGAGCCCGGCGGTCTTCGCCGGGCTCTTGCTGATATTAGCGTTTGCGGAACAGGGAGATCAAGGCGACGAGCAGGGCAGCGCCGGACAGGACGAACGGCCAGGTGTTGCTGGTGCTGGTCTCAGCAGCTTGCTCACCGGCTGACGCTTCCTCGCCGTGTTTGTGCTCCGTACCGGTGCCGCTGGTGCCGCCGTGGTGGTCTTCGCCGGCAGCCGCCTGGGTCAGGGTGGTGACAGACGCCGGATTGTCTGAGTCGGGCGCGCCGGCCCACTCGACGACGGTGTTGTCCGCATAGGTCTGATATGCCTTGAAGACCAGCGTACCCTCCCCGGCTTCTTTCGGGTTGGCGCCGACGAATTCAAACTCGACAAACTCATGTTGCTTGATGCCGCCGCCTGCCGGAGCGGTCCACGTGATCGCTTTGTTCACGCCTTCGGGATCTTTTTCAAACTCGTAGCTCCAGCCGGCGATCGGCTTGACGGTGGAAACTTTCATCCCCGCCGGGAACTCGACTTTCACTTTTGTGGTGTTGATCTCTTTTTCAACCGGCACGCGCACGGTGTATTTTTCATAAGCGCCCGTCTTGGTCTCTTTCGGCCAGACGGTGACGTGCGCAGAAGCGGTCCCCGCAAGCAGTGTAAAAGCAGCAGTCGTGATCACAGCAGCAGCGATCTGTTTCATTTTCATATGATAATTCCTCCTCAAAGTCAGGGATAGGCGATCATGCTCATGCCAACGCCCGCCAGAATCACCAGCAGGCCAAAGATCCATTCGATGCGCAGCAGCGGGTAAGACAGCCCTGCCGCATCTTTCCGCCAGCGCCGCGATTGTACGAGCGCAAGCGCCAGCATGACGGCCATCAGGCTGATCTTGCTGAACAGCAGCCCGCTCCACAACGTCCCGGCGGCCAGCACTGCGCTCCAGTCGGTCTGCACGGCGACCATCAGCACGCCCGACAAGGCGACGAGCAGCGAGGAGCCGAGAAACACGCGCAGGAAGAAGGAGCGGAAGCGGCTTTTTTCAAGGAGTTGCCGCCAGAGCAGCAGCAGATAGAGCAGCCCGCCGAGCCACAGCGCGATCGACAGCAGATGCAGCATGCGCAGGGCCAGCGCCAGCCAGACCGGCTCGATGGCGAGCGCATGTCCGCTTTGCGCCATGTTCAGCGTGAGCAGCGTGAAGAGCAGCGCCGGCCAGCTTTTCATCATGCCGGGCACGGCGAGCAGCACGAGCAGCAGCAGTTGCAACAGCACCATCACCAAAAACGGCGTTTCGGTCAACAGGCCCAACTCGCCCTGCAGGAACACGCGTTGCAACGCATTTTCTTCCAGCATGATCAGGGTGGTGATAAGCTCGCCAAGCGACAAGAGCAGCAAGAGTGCCCAGCCGATTTTCTTCCAGCGCCCGAGCAGGTCGGACGCCTGCGGCACCTCCATGCGCCGGGCGTACAGGGACAAGAGATAAAGTCCCGTCGCGATCAGCACCATGCTTTCGGCCCCGTCGTGCGCGACCACGTGCAGCGTTTCGACCGTCTTGTTCTCGCGAGTGCCGTCTTCCGCGATCGGTGCGATGTCTGCGGAGACATGTCCCAGCGCAAATGACAATTCGCCGTTGATCAGATGGCCGTCCTCGGAGATGATCGACCAGCGCAGGCGGTAACTGCCTGGCTCGAGATCAGAAGGCAGCTCGGCATACGTTTCGGCCGCGTTGCCTTTGGTCAGTTGGGGCGGGGGCAGTTCGATGCGTTCCGCCTCCCAGTTATAAAGGTTCAGCTCGATAAGTTCGGGGGATAATGTTTCGCTGAACAGCAGCTTCACCGTGCCCGGATTCTGCTTCAGCACCGCCCCTTCCACAGGCGTGCTTTGCACAAGCGTGGCATGGGCGAAGGCCGGGGTGGTGAACAAGCAGAGAAACAGCAGGCACAACCCGAGCAGCGCGCTTTTTTTCATGGCGTCATCCCATTTCGTATGTGTGATCGGTATGACTTTACTATACGTGCGAGGGACGGGGGTCTGTATGGCTCTATCGGGCTATCTTTGTGAACGGACTTTACCGCTTTGTGAACATTTTCAGATAGATGGATTGACGGAAACCTCCATTCGATGGAAAATGAAACCGAAAGAGGTGAGATGATGGAAATAGAATTGATCTCTGTGCTCGCATTCGGTTTCTTGCTTGGGATGAAGCATGCGATTGAACCGGACCATGTCATTGCCGTGTCAACGATCGCATCGCAAAGCCAAAAGCTGTGGCGCGCTTCGCTGGCCGGGGTGTTCTGGGGCATTGGCCACACGGCGACCCTGTTTGTGGTCGGCCTGCTGCTCATGCTGATGAAAAATGAAATTCCGGAAACGCTGGCGATGACGCTGGAGTTTGCGGTCGGCATCATGCTCGTCTACCTCGGGCTGAACGCGGTGTTCCAATTCCGCAAGCGCAAGATTCACGCCCACTCGCACACCCACGGCGGCGTGGAACACAATCATTTTCATTCGCATGAACAGGTATCCGCTCATGAACATCCACATCCTCGCGTCTCCTATCTGAAATCGGTCTTTATCGGCTTTGTTCATGGTTTGGCTGGCAGTGCGGCCATGCTGCTGTTGACGCTGGAGACGGTGGACACCGTCTGGCAGGCGATGTCGTTCATTCTGGTCTTTGGCCTCGGCACGGTCTTGTCGATGCTGCTGTTCACGACGGCGATCTCCGTTCCGTTCCTGATGACGCAGGACAAACCGCGCTTCCACAGCGTGCTGATCCGCACGACCGGCGCGTTCTCCGCAGTCTTTGGCGTGTATTACATGTACGGCGTCGGAGTCACCGACGGACTGTTCAAACTCTGGTTCTCTTAAATAGCTTCAGTATCGACAAAAAAGCCATGATCTTTTCACAGATCATGGCTTTTCCCGTTGAAATCCGTGCCGCACCGCATAGGCGGCAAGCTGCACGCGGTTGTCGAGGCTTAATTTGTCGAGAATGTTCTTGATGTGGTTCTTGACGGTGTTTTCGGCGATCACCAGCCGCTCGGCGACTTGTTTGTTCGTGTCGCCGCCGGCGACGCAGGCCAGGATCTCCCGCTCGCGCCCGGTCAGGACGGCAGGCGAAGGCTCGTTCGGCGCTTTTTCCGATCGGAAGCTGTGCATCAAACGGCCGGCCATCTCGCGGGGGATCTCGCCGTTTTCATCGAGCAGGGTGTGCAGGTAGTGCATCCAGTCGTCCGGGTCGAGGTTCTTCAGCAGGTAGCCTTGGGCCCCGTATTGGATCGCCGTGAACAGGTCGGCCACATCGTCCGACACGGTCAGCATGACGATCTTGACGGCGCTGTTCGCCTTCTTGATCAGGCGGGTCGCTTCCAACCCGCTCAACTTCGGCATGTTGATGTCCATCAGCACGAGGTCGGGCGACAGTTCGGCGCAGAGCTCGACCGCCTCCTGCCCATTTTTTGCTTCTCCAATCAATTCGAACGGTTCCACGCCTTCGAGCAGCGTTCGCACGGCGTCGCGGGACAAGGGATGATCGTCAGCGATCAGCACGCGGCAGGTCATCGTCCCAGCCTCCCTTTGCATGAAGTAAACAGCAACTGCGTCCCGCCTGACGGGGTACCGGTGATGTCGAAATCGGCGCCGAGCTTCTGTGCCCGCTCCTGCATCATCGTCAGGCCATACCCTTGGCGCGCTTCCAGCGGAGCGGCGATCCCGCGCCCGTCATCGGTGATCGCCAGCTGCCAGCCGCCTGTCGCCGTCTCCTGCAGCGTCAAGTCGACCTGCTTCGCGCCGGAGTGCTTGCGAATGTTGGCAAACGCCTCTTGGATGATGCCGAACAGCTGCACCTGCTCCGTCGCGGTAAAACGGTCATCGGGCAGCCCCAGCCGCGGCGTGACGTCGATCCCGGTCAAGGTGGTGAAGTCGCCGAGCCACTTTTCCAGCCGCAGCCGCAGCGAACTGCCTTCTTCCGGCAAGGCGCGGAGGTTGAAGATCGCCTGGCGCACCTGCTGGTCGATGGTGGCGACGGCTGCGCTCGCTTCGTCGAGGCGGCCTTTTTTTAATTTCACGTTCAGGAAAAACAGGGTCTGGGCGATGCCGTCATGGAGCTCCTGCGCGAGGCGCTCCCGCTCCTCGTACACGGCGCGCTTGGCCTGTTCTTCGGCGAGGCGGGCGTTCATGCGCTCGAGCATGCGGAACATCCAGGTGGCGAAGAGAAACGATAAGATCAAGGTCAGGATCGTGATGTAAAGATTGCCTTCTTCCATCGTCATCACATCGAGCAGATAATCGTGCCGGATGTATTCGAAGCCGCCGATCAAAAAGGTCGGCAGCAGAATGCTGAACATCTTGAGCGTGCGGTACGTCATAGCAACCGTCCTTTTTGTCAGAATCGCTTCTAACGTACCACTCCCTTACGCATCTGGCAATGGTCCGCCTCAGCGCACCAGCACCGAATCGGCGCCGTGGTCCTGGAAGAGCTGTTCGACCATCTGGCGGTTGTCATCGGTCACTTCGGCGGTGAGCAGGATCTTGCCATGCGCCACTTGATCATGATAGTGCTGGGCGTTGGGCGGGGAGATGCCGATGTCGACCAGCGCCCCGACCATCCCTCCGCTCCACGAGCCGTAGAACGCACCGGCCAGTGGGCCGAGCGTGATCAGCAGGTTGCCTGCCGTCGGATAAAGGGCGGTGGCGAACCCGGCGGTGAGGCCGAGCACCGCCCCGATGCCGGTGCCGATCAAGGTGCCGTCGATGATGTTATCCGTCTCGACTTGCTGTTCCACATAGTCGGGCAGTTGGTCCGCTTTGGAGATCGCCGAGACTTTGTCCTGCGGGACATACGGGGACAGGGCGGAGATCGCCGCCCGTGCCGCTTCCTGCGTCTCAAACAGACCGAACACGTGCTGTGCCATCCCGTTCACCTCACTTTAAGCTTTTGATGTAGAGAAAGAGCGACTCGACCTGCTTGTCGTTCAGACCGAGGCTGGGCGGCGCCGGCATCCCTTTGTCGGGACGGCCGTTGTGCAGCACCTGCTTCAGACCGTCATCGCCCAGCCGCCCGGCCGCTCCGGCCAGACCGGGGCCGATCTTGCGCTCGGCGGTGATGTTGTGGCATGCCGCACAGGACGTGGCGAACGTGTCCGCCCCCGCCTCCACCGACGGCTCGGTGGACGGCGCCGCTTGCATCCGGTCATCGGTCGGCGCGGCGAACAAAGCGTAGTACAAGCCCCAAAAGGCGAGGGCGGCGTAGACGAACTTCAGGAATGTCGGGACTTTGGCATGTCCCATCTTGATATCGGAGACGACGTCGTAGTGGCCTTTGTCTTGGTGCGTCTCCACTTCTTCGTCGCTCATGAAGACTTGTGACTGCGGAGTTGGCGCCGGGGTCTGGGGCGACTGCTGTTCAGGGTCCTCCGCGAACTTGCCGGCGGAATCCTTCGTTTGATCGTTGGGATCGCGCGGGTCTGCCATGTGCGTGCCCCTCCTTTCTCAAGATCAATACTCGTCTTGTACGAACTCATCTTGCAGCATGCGGTATTTGATGCCTTCCACATCTTCGTACTGCCCGTCCCGATAGGACCACCAGATCATCAGTCCCGCCCCGCATGTCATGCACAGGCAGACGGCGATCAGCAGCCAGGCTGCAGTGTTCATCGTATCTTCCTCCTTCAGCGGCCTGCTCAGTCTTTGTTTTGCGGAGCGGGCTTCAAACTCAACAGGTAGGCGACCAGATCGTCACGATCTTGTTTGCTTAGAAACGTGTATTTCGGCATGATCGAGCCGGCCCCGCCGATCTTTTGCGGGTTGAGCAGATGGGCGTGCTGCCAGTCGGCCGAGTAGCGCTGGCCGACCCACATCAGGTCCGGCCCGGTGCGGATCGTGCCGGTGACGACCGGCTGGTCGTAGTAGTAGTCTCCGGGCAAGGAGACCGGGCCCAGCTTGGAGTCGGCGCGTACCGGGCGCACCTGCTGGGAATGGCAGTAGTTGCAACCTTCGCGGATGTAGACATGCCGGCCGCGCGCTTCCGCCGAATCGGTCGGGTAGTTTTTCAGCTTGGCGGTCTGGGTAGGGGTCGTGACCCCTTCATCAAAATAGGGGAGGACGAGGGTGCCGATCACCCCCATCATCACCAGCAGGGCAGCTCCGATCAGCAAAATGCCGGGATTTTTCTCAGCATCATTGGCCATGTGCGTACACCTCGTTTCCTTAGGATGTCTTCATGAAGATCTCGTCGTCCGCCGTCACGTGGCGGCCAGCTGTCACCGTCTTGAACACGTTCCAGACGAAGAAGACCTGACCGAGGAACATCATCGTCCCGCCGACAGCGCGCGAGATCAGGAAGATGTGCAGGGATTCCATCATTTCCACAAACGACGCGCCGAGCTGCTTGCCGTCCATCCACTCGAAGCCTTGGATGATGCCTGCCGTCCACATCGCGAAGGCGAAGATGACAAACCCGAGCACCGACAGCCAGTAGTGCCAGTTCATCAGTGCGCGCGAGTAGATGTGGCGGTAAGCCACGCGCGGCAGGATGTAATAAAAGGCGGAAAACTGGATCAGCGAGAAGCCGGCGAACAGCGGCATGTGTGCATGCCCGACCGTCCAATAGGTGAAGTGCAGGATCGCGTGCGGCCCCATCAGCGACTGGAACGGCCCTTGGATGCAGGCCAGCCCGTAGAACAGGGTGCCGGTCATCAGGAACTTCAGTGAAATGTTTTGCGAGACTTTGTACCAGACGCCCTTCATCGTCCCGACCACGTTGGCGAGCACCGACCAGACCGGGATCAGCAGCAAGAGCGACGGGATGATCCCCGCCTTCATCAGCCAGAACGGAATCGGCCCGTTGATCAGATGGTGCGGACCGTTCCACACGTAAAACGCGGCGATCGTCCAGAAGCCAATCAGGGACAGTTTGTGCGAGTAGATCGGGCGCTGGGTCAGCTTCGGCAGCAGGTAATACAAGGTGCCGACTCCGACGGGCGTGATCCACAGGCCGATGATATTGTGCATGTAAAAGTACTGATAGTTCATCTGTGCCGATCCCGGACCGGCCCAGCCGGCCGGGATGTTGCCGACGATGTAGACGATGGCGAGAAACATGACCGACGCGATCCAATACCAGAGCGAGACGTACAGCACCCGCTCCTTGCGGTGCACGGCCGTCATGAACAAGTTCCATAAGGTCAGCGCCACACAGATCACGACCCCGATGTCAAAGAGCAACGGCATCTCGCCGTACTCGACACCGGTCTGATAGCCGGCGAGGATCGAGCCGGCGCCCACGATGTAGTTGAGATTCCAGTACGCTGCGGTGAACAAACCAACTTTTTCGCTGTACAGTTGCGTTTTGCACAGCACCGGCACCCCGTAGAGCGTGATGCCGAAGAACATGGTGGTCATCCAGCCGATCACGGCGGTGTTGACGTGCACAGGACGCAGCCTGCCGTATTGGAAATACTCCTGGAAGAACCGCGAGCCGGTCAGAAAGTCGGGATTGACCGACTTCAGGGCGACAATCAACCCTAACACCATGCTGGCCAGCAAGTAAAACAGAGCGGTGTAGAAGAAAAATTTCACCGTCAGGCTGCCTTTGGGAAAAGGGGAAGCAGCGGTGAGGGAGGTGCTTTGTGCCATGGTTGAATCTCCTTTCACTTGCAGGTATGCCGTTAAATGGGTTCCTTTAAAATGTTCCCAATGGCGGTAGGAGTATGCATGGCTGGCATGAGGTGCAGCGGGGAGGCATAGTGTAGTACGGAGCAGTGGAGAGACGACCTGAAGGGGGAGAAGTTGATGATCTACGCGTCGCGGTTCCTGCGGCTCGTCAGCCCCTATCTGCGCGGCCCGGATGTGACTGCATTGCAGGAGCGGCTCGTGGAGCTCGGGTTGATGTACGACCCGCCGGACGGCGTGTACGGACCGATGACGCTCGACGCGGTGCGGCGCTTTCAAGAGCTGCAAGGCTTGCAGCAGGACGGCGTGGTCGGCCCGGAGACGTGGTCGGCGATCGGCATCAGCGAGCCGGGCGTGCAGTTAAACGCCGCGCAGGCAGGAGAGTACCGCATCCAGATCGACACGGAGCGCTTCGTGCTTTACCTATACAAATCGGCCCATCTCGTCAAAACGTACTCGGTCGGCGTCGGCACCATGACCATGCCGACACCGCTTGGCGATTGGAAGATCACCCAAAAGGCGCTCAATCCCGGCGGCCCGTTCGGCACGCGCTGGATGCGCCTGTCGATCCCGTTTGGCGGCTACGGCATCCACGGCACCGACAATCCGTATTCGATCGGCAAAGCCGTCTCGCACGGCTGTGTGCGGATGTACAACAAAGACGTGGATGAGCTCTATGAATTGGTCCCGATCGGCACGCTGGTCAAAATCACAGGCGAAGCGCAGACGTCCCGCATCCTGCGCATCGGCGTGCCCTATGGCAACGATGTGATCGAAGCGCAGCGCATGCTGCAGAGCCTCGGCTACTACAAAGGCGACCTCGACGGGCTGTACGGCCCGAATACGGCGGCTGCCGTGCGCTCCTTTCAGGCGGACAAAGACCTCGTCGTCGACGGTATCGTCGGTCCGAACACGCTGGAGAGCATCGTCCAGCACTACGACGAAGCGCTCGGCGTGCGCAATCCGTAAACAAAAAAAAGCACCCGACCTTATGGTCAGGTGCTTTCTTGTCGTGCGGCTGCCGCTTCGGCGATCTGCGCTTCCCGCTGCAACACGCGCAAAAACGCTTCCACCGCCGGCGGCCAGAACTGCGTGCCACATCCTTCGGCGAGGATGCTCGCCGCTTTGGCGACCGGCATGGCGCTGCGGTAGGCGCGGTTGCTCGTCATCGCGTCGAAAGCATCGGCGACGGATGTCAGCTTGGCGAACAGCGGGATCTCCGCCTCGGTCAAGCCGTGCGGATAGCCGCGCCCGTCGGGGCGCTCATGATGGGAGAGCACGATCTCCAGCATCTTCTCGCGCTCTTCGGCGTTCAGATCGTCGAGCGTCGCCCCGCGCAGGAGCTCTTCGCCGATCACCGGATGCTGTTTCATCACGTCATACTCTTCCTGGGTCAGCTTGCCCGGCTTGATCAGCACGCTGTCCGGGATGCCGATCTTGCCGATGTCATGGAGCAGCCCGCCAAGACGGATGATGTCGAGGTCTTTTTCGGACAGCCCCAGCTCCCGGCCGATCTGCACCGCATAGTGGGCGACGCGCTCCGAGTGGCCCGCCGTGTACGGGTCGCGCTTCTCCAGCGCCGACGCGAAGGCGAGCAGCACTTGCTGATTGGCTTTGGTGATCTGGGCGTTCAGCGCCTCGACTTCGAGGATCTTCTTCTGGACGGTCTGCGCCTGCAGGATGCCGACGGTGCGCCAGTAATAGAGTCCGATCAGCGCGCACATGATCGTGCCGTTCATCAGCAAGCTGAGCTGCCAGGTTGCTCCCAGCGTATCGATGTACGCCGCGCAGATGAAATACAGGCTCAAGTACAGCGAGTCGATCAGATTGAACTTGAGCAGCTGGCGTTTCCAGCCGCCGACGCGCAGCGACACGCGAAACAGCCAGGACGACATGGCGACGGTGACCAGCTGCGTGATGCAGAGCGTCAGAAACATCGCCGGAAAAATGCCCAGCGGATTGTCTAAGGAAAACACCGTTTCCGTTAAGAAATGGGATACCTCGTAGATCGTCACTGCCTGGGTGATAAACAAAAGTAAATTCTTCGGCTTGTACGGCAGGCCGTGTTTGTACAGTTCCAAAGAGTACAAAACCAGCAAAATCATCACCGAGAACAACAGCACCGGCCAGCCGCCAATCAAGGAGGCGGCGATCCAGCACAAAATGTGCCCGTCATCGCGGAAGTTGCCGTGATTCCCAACCGGAACATAGTAGTACATGTTGTAGGCAGCGTACGTTAAGATAGCAAAAAGCAGATATTCCAGCAACATTTGCAAGACCCCCCAATCGCTTGCATAAAACTCCATTCGATAACAGATTAAAAAATCCTGCAAACAAAACAGCCCCTTGATAAAAAAATCCAAATAATCAGCAAGGGGCCGTTAATGGTGATTTGTCAAAACAGAAGTGGAGTTCCATTAAGAACTCGGCGCACGGTGATTTCATTCTTCTCTTCGATGATCGCCCGGCGGGGGATCGGCTCAAAGCTGCCGGGCGGATCGATAAAGTGCGCGGGCAAAGGATCTGGCGATTCGCTCTGCCAGCGGGACAGCCAGGCGTCCGGCACGCGCTCCGGCAAAGGGTCGCCGTTTAGCTCCGCCCAGAGCATCGTCCACGCCCGCGGCACGACGCGCCAGATGTCATACCCGCCGCCGCCGACAGCGACGAGGCGCCCGTCGCACAGCTCTTCGGCCAGCATCCGCGTGACTTGCGGCATCTCGCGGTAGATGCGCGTCGTCGCCGAGAGATGGGTCAGCGGGTCGTAGTGGTGCGCGTCACAGCCGTTCTGGTGGATGATGATGTCGGGGGCGAACTTCTGCAACGTCGGGATGACGACGGAGCGCATGGCGTTCATCCACGAATCGTCTTCTGTGAACGCTTCCAGCGGCACGTTCAGCGAATAGCCGTAGCCGCGCCCTTCGCCGCGCTCGACGATCTCGCCGGTGCCGGGGTAGAGGTATTTGCCCGTCTCATGCAGGGAGAGCGTCAACACGTCCGGATCTTCATAGAAGATCCACTGCACGCCGTCGCCGTGGTGGGCATCGGTGTCGATGTACGCGACGCGGGCGCCGTACGTTTCGCGCAGATAGGCGATGGCGACGGCGATGTCGTTGTAGACGCAAAATCCGGACGCCTCCGCCCGCCGCGCATGATGCAGGCCGCCCGCCATGTTCAGCGCATGGCGAGCGGCGCCGGACATCACCAGTTCGGCTGCAACCAGCGTTCCGCCGGCGATCAGCGATGTGGCGTCGTGCATCCCGGTGAAGATTGGCGTATCCTCGGTGCCCAGACCCCAGCGGGCAAAATCGTCCGGGTCGGCATCGGCTGCCGATGCGGCGATCACCGCCTCCAGATAGCGCGGGTCATGCACGCGGGCCAGCTCCTCAAACGTCGCCGGGCGCGGCGTGACGATCTGGCCGGGATCGAGCAGATCCAGCGTGCGGATCAGATCGAGCGTCATCTCCAAGCGTTTCGGATTGAACGGATGGTCTTCCGTAAATTTATACCGGGTAAACGCGTCGCTGTACACAAACGCGCTGTTTCCGTTTCCAGCCATGCGCTACACCTCGCCGTCTGTCACCGCGCACGGGTGCATCTTGACGCGGTATCCGGCCGCTTCGATGTCTTGGATGAAGCCGCGCGGGTCCATCGTCCGAATCCGGAAGACGATCGTCTTGTAGCCTTCTTTTCCGCCGGGGAAGACCATCACGGCCGATGTGTTGATGCGCCGGGCGCGCAGCAGGTCGGAGATCTGGGCGAGCATGCCCGACTTGTCGGGCACTTCCACTTCGATCCGCGAGGTCGGAGCGTTGACCCCCATCATCTCGACTAAGGTGCGCAGCACGTCGCGCTCGGTGACGATGCCGACCAGCTTGTTTTGGCTGACGACCGGCAGGCAGCCGATGAAGTGCTTGTAAATCTGCGACGCGGCGTCTTCGGCAAAATCGAGCGGATGCGCCGTGATCACCTCGTTGACCATCAACTGCTCGACCCGCACGTCGCAGAGGATCGAGTTATCGCCCGCCTGGTCCAGACTGGACGGCGCGGCGGCGCGCAGGTCGCGGTCGGAGATCAGGCCGACGAGAAAGCCGTCCTTGACCACGGGCAGATGCCGCAAGCGGTGGCGGCGCGAGATGTCGAGCGCTTCCTGCAAGGTGTTGTCGGGCGCAAGAGTCACCACGTCACGAGTCATGATCTGTTCTACGAGCATGTTGTCATCTCCCTCGCTAGTACTCGCGAAATACTTGCTTAATAGAAGAAGCGGTTCTTGAAGCGAACCTCGTTGAATTTCTCGATCGCATCGAGATCGATGCGCGATCCGATGCGGGCCATCAGCATGTTCGCCGGATGGGAGGTGATCTCCGGGTCATCGGTCGCAAACATCTCCATCCCGACCGAACCCATGATCTTTTTCATCACTTCTTTATAATCCCAGACGCTCAGTCCGGTGGTTTCCAAATCCCAGTGCCAGTAATACTCGGTTGAGATCACAATATAATCATCCATCGCGTCGTCGCGAAACGAGATGTCGAGCAGCGCTTTGGCGACGCTTCTGCCCCGGTACGGTGCGGCGACTTCGATCGCGCCAAGCTCGATCAGATTGTCCATCTGCGCCTCCGCCCAGCGCTCCATCGGATCGGGGTAGAGGTAGGTGACATAGCCGGCGACGACCGAGCCATGCCGGGCGATGATGATTCGCCCTTCCGGCAGCCCGGCGATGCCGATCACCGCCTGCTTTTGTTTTTCCGGCACGCGAAAGGCGGACAGGCCCTCGTGAAACTCATAAGCGGCCAGCCGCTCCGGCTCGACCGGACCTTCGATGATCAGTTCGCCGCCCGCAGTGGCGACCGTCTTGCTGAAGTAAGTCTTGGGATGTTCCATGGAAGGATTCACCTCCGTTGATGTCTCCAATTATACAATAATTTTTTGTCGAAGCCGCACATACAATCTACATAGAATCTACTAGAAAGAGGAAAACTATTCGTTGTGGCACTTTGTTAACTTGTGCTACAATGTGTAGCAACAAGATGAATGCGAATTTCGAATATTTTGGAGACGAAGGAGGGATCGGAGGATGTCTGATGCACAACACCAAGAGCTGATCGACGTGATGACGACCGGCTACAACCTGCAAAACTATGAGGACGCCTACGCCGCTTTTGATTGGAAAGAAGTCGAGAAGGAGTTCAGCTGGTCCACGACCGGCAACGTCAACGCTGCTTATGAAGCGATCGACCGCCATGTGGAAAGCGGACGCGGCGACGACATCGCCCTCTATTACAGCGATCCGGTTCGCGATGAGTCTTATACATTCGCGCAAATGAAAGCGCTGTCCAACAAGTTCGGCAACGTGTTGAAAAAATACGGCGTGAAGCAAGGCGACCGCGTCTTTATCTTCATGCCGCGCTCCCCGGAACTGTATGCGGCGCTGCTGGGGGCGGTGAAGATCGGAGCGATCGTCGGTCCGCTGTTCGAAGCCTTTATGGAAGCGGCGGTGAAAGACCGCCTGGCAGATGCGGAAGCGGTGGCGATCATCACGACGCCGAAATTGAAAGACCGCGTGCCGGTTGCCGAGCTGCCGGCGCTGAAGCACGTGTTTTTGGTCGGAGCAGAAGGCGAGCTGGCGGCGCATGAAGTGGATTTCCAGCAGGAGATGGACGCGGCGTCCGATCAGCTGGAGATCGCGTGGGTCGACCGCGAAGACGGGCTGGTGCTGCACTATACGTCCGGTTCGACCGGCAAGCCAAAAGGCGTCCTGCATGTACATAACGCGATGATTCAGCACTTCCAGACTGCAAAGTGGGTCTTGGACTTAAAGCGCGGCGATATCTATTGGTGCACCGCCGACCCGGGCTGGGTGACCGGCACGGCATATGGCATCTGGGGTCCGTGGCTGCACGGCGTGACGAACGTCATCCGCGGCGGTCGCTTCTCGCCGGAAGACTGGTACAACACCCTGCAGCGCTACAACGTCTCGGTCTGGTATTCCGCTCCGACGGCGTTTCGCATGCTGATGGGCGCGGGCGATGATCTGGTGAAAAAATTTGACCTGTCCTCCGTCCGCCACATCCTGTCGGTCGGCGAACCGTTGAACGCAGAAGTGGTGCGCTGGGGTTTGAAAGTGTACGGCAAGCGCATCCACGACAACTGGTGGATGACTGAGACGGGCGGGCAGATGATCTCCAACTACCCGTCGATGCCGATGAAGCCGGGTTCGATGGGCAAGCCGTTCCCGGGCATCTACGCAGCGATCGTCGACGATGCGGGCAACGAGCTGCCGGCGAACACGATGGGCAACCTGGCGATTCGCGCGCCGTGGCCGTCGATGATGCGCCGCATCTGGAACAACCCGGCGAAGTATGAAGAGTATTTCCGACTCCAGCCGTGGTACATCTCCGGCGACTCGGCGTACAAAGATGAAGACGGGTACTTCTGGTTCCAAGGCCGCATCGACGATGTGATCAACACGTCGGGTGAGCGCGTCGGCCCGTTCGAAGTCGAATCGAAGCTCGTCGAGCACCCGGCGATCGCCGAAGCGGGCGTCATCGGCAAGCCGGACCCGCTGCGCGGCGAGATCATCAAAGCGTTTGTCGCCTTGCGCGAAGGCTACGAGCCGTCTGACGCGCTGATCGAAGAGATCCGCGATTTCGTCAAAAAAGGCCTCGCCGCCCACGCCGCGCCCCGCGAGATCGAGTTCCGCGACAAGCTTCCGAAGACGCGCTCCGGCAAGATCATGCGCCGCGTCTTGAAAGCGTGGGAACTGGGCTTGCCGACCGGCGACCTGTCGACGATGGAAGACTAAGCGCACCAAAAAGCATCTCTGCCGGTACTTGGGCAGAGATGCTTTTTGTTTTGCAAGTCGCTTTTGGAAAAATATTTGCAAGATGGGTGAAACCACGGAGCTGGTTGATCCGTACTATATAGCAAAAGCAGGTATCCATACTCTTGGGAGGTAGAAATAGATGGCCCTTTTTAAACGACTGCGCGATTTGACGATGGCAAACATCAACGCATTGCTCGACAAAGCGGAAGATCCGGTGAAAATGCTCGATCAATATCTGCGCGACATGGAAGAAGACATCCAAGACGCTGAGTCGGCGGTGGCCAAGCAGATTGCGGTGGAGAAAAAGCTGCAGCAGCAGTACCTCGAAGCGGAAGAGCTCGCGACGAAGCGTGAAGCGCAAGCCCTGCAGGCGCTGGAAGCGGGCAATGAAGACCTGGCGCGCCGCGCGCTGGTCGACAAAAAGGCGATGGCCGAAAAGGCGGCCGATTTCAAAGCGCAGTACGAGAGCGCGAAAACGGTGGCCGACGGCCTGCGCGGCAAGCTCGGCGAGATGAAAGAGCAGCTCGGCGAAATGAAAAACAAGCGAGACACCTTGAAAGCCCGTGCAGAAGCGGCGAAGGCGCAAAAGCAGATCAACCAGACCCTCTCCGGCATCGGCTCCAACAACGCGGCGGCAGGCTTCTCCCGCATGGAAGACAAAGTGCTCCAGCTCGAAGCGGAAGCCGAAGCTTCGAATGAAGTGTCGGGCAGCAAGTCCCTCGACCGCGAGTTCGCCGAGCTGAACAAAAACAACACTTCGGAGATCGATGCGGAACTGGAAGCGCTGAAAGCAAAACTGAAAAAGTAAGCCGCATCATCCTCACAAGCTCGGGCGCTCAACAGGCCAGAGCTTGTTTTGATGATCCCAATTCCACAGGCCATTCTAAAAGCCCTGCTCGCTTCGGAGCAGGGCTGTTTCTATTGTTACAGATCGGGAAGATCGGCGCTGTCAGGATGGGCGATTTCGTCGGTGAAGGCCGGGTTCTCGTCGAAGAAGCGATTGTTGGTCTGCTGGCCCGGCTCCCACGGCGTGGATTTGCCGAGCGGCTGGTCATTAAACACCGATGCGCCGTACGGCCCTTCCGGAAACTCTTCCGGCACCAGCGTGTTGCTCACCGACTGCACATATTCCAGCTCATAGTTGCGAAACCATTTGCGCTTGCCTTTCTTTTCCATGATCTACACCTCCAATTCTGCAAAGTAGCGTTCCCATGTTTGAACCGCTTCATCCAAGGTTCATACTGGTGGGTATTGGAAAGCACAAAGGAGGTGCTGCCCGTGCCTGACATCGTCGAAACTCCGCAAAAGCGCGCCCTCAACACCGAGATTCAGCAAAACATCGACATTCTGAACCAAGAGCTGGGCGTGAAAAAAAGTTTCGATATGATCTGCCGGGAGCTGCAATACGGCGGCAAGCGGTTCGCGTTGTATTTTGTCGACGGTTTCGCCAAAGACGACATCATGAACCGCATCATGGAGCATCTGGCCAACCTTCCGCAAGATGCGCTGACCAGCGACGTGATCAAAAAACTGCTCGAAACGCAGATCGGCTACCTCGAAGTCGAGATCGTCGAGGACCTGGAAGCGGTCAAGACGGCCGTCCTCTCCGGTCCGCTCGTCTTTCTGCTCGACGGGGAAACGAAAGCGATCTCGATCGACGCCCGCACCTATCCGGCGCGCGGTCCGGCCGAACCGGATCTCGAACGGGTCGTGCGCGGCTCCCGCGACGGATTTGTGGAGACGATGATCTTCAACACCGCCCTGACCCGCCGCCGCGTCCGCGACCCGGGGCTGCGCATGGAGTACGTGCAGGTCGGCAAGCGCTCGAAAACGGATATCGTCATCTCCTACATTGAAGACGTCGCCAATCCCGACCTTGTCCAATTGATCAAAAACAAGCTCCAAGAAATCATCATCGACGGTCTGCCGATGGCGGAAAAGACGATCGAAGAGCTGATGTTCGGCCGCAACTGGAACCCGTATCCACTGGTGCGCTATACGGAGCGCCCCGACGTGGCGGCGGTGCATCTGCTCGAAGGGCATGTCCTGATCTATGTCGACACCTCGCCGAGCGTGATGATCACGCCGACGACCTTTTTCCATCATGTGCAGCACGCCGAGGAGTTCCGCCAGAAGCCGATCATCGGCGTCTATGTGCGCTGGCTGCGCTTTCTCGCCATCCTGTTCTCGATCCTGCTCAGTCCGCTCTGGATGGGGCAGGTGATGAACCAGACGTTTATGCCGAGTTTCTTCGAATTTACGATTCCGGAGCAGCAACTTGCGATCTCCCTGTTCTGGCAGCTGATCTTCGCCGAGATCGGGCTGGCGATGCTGCGCATGGCCGCCGTGCATACGCCAAATCCGCTCGGCGCGGCGCTCGGTCTCGTCGCCGCCTTGATGATCGGGCAGGTCGCGATCGAGATCGGCTTCTTCTCCAACGAAGTCATCCTCTTCACGGCGATCGCTGCGATGGGCACGTTCGCCACGCCGAGCTATGAACTGTCGCTGGCCAACCAGCTCGTGCGGCTGGGGCTGCTCGTGATCACCGGGATCTTCGGTTTTTTTGGATTCATCGCCGGCATCGTGCTCTGGCTGGTCCTGCTCATTCGTACCAAGTCGCTCGATACGCCGTACTTCTGGCCGCTCGTGCCGTTCAACTGGAACGCGCTGGTGCACGTGCTGTTCCGCTCGCCTGTCGAATGGAACACCAAGCGTCCCAAGATCCTGCACCCGCGTGACGACACCCGCAAGTAAAAGGAGAGTTCGCCGATGAGAGATCGCGTGATCGAACAGTATGAACAATTTATCAACCCCGGCCTGGCCCGGCTGCTGCGCGTAATGGGGCTGGCACAGGTGGAGGACGAAGCGCGCGGCTCCCGCGTGCGCGACACAGACGGGACGACCTATCTTGACTGTGTCGGCGGATATGGCGCCTATTCCTTTGGGCATCGTAACCAGAGAATTCTCGAAGCGGTCTCCGCACAGCTGCACCGGATGCCGCTGGCGAGCAAAGTGCTGCTGTCCAAGCCGATGGCCGATCTGGCCGAAAAACTGGCTCAGCTCACGCCGGGCGACCTGCGCTACAGCTTCTTTTGCAACTCGGGAGCGGAAGCGGTGGAAGCGGCGCTGAAGCTGGCCCGCCTGAGCACCGGGCGCAAGAAGATCGTCGCCGCGATCGGCGGTTTTCACGGCAAGACGTTCGGCGCGCTGTCCGCTTCTGGCAAAGACACGTACCGCGAACCGTTTCAGCCGCTGTTGGACGGCTTTTTGCATGTGCCGTTTGGCGACGCCGAGCTGCTGCGCCAACGGGTCGATGCAGAGACGGCGGCGGTGATTTTGGAGCCGGTGCAGGGCGAGGCGGGCGTGATCCTGCCGCCGCCGGGCTACCTGCAGCAAGTGCGGGCGATCTGCGATGCGTCCGGGGCGCTGTTCATCGCCGATGAAGTGCAGACCGGGCTTGGCCGCACGGGGAAACGATTCGCCGTCGAGCATGACGGGGTCGTGCCGGATATCCTCGTTTTGGCAAAAGCGCTCGGCGGCGGCGTGATGCCGATCGGCGCGGTGGTCGCCCGCCCGGAGCTCTATGAGCAGTATGCAGCGGCGCCGCTCTTGCACACCTCGACCTTCGGCGGCAATCCGCTGGCCTGCGCGGCCGCCAACGCCGCGCTGGACGTGCTGGTCTCCGAAAAGTTGGAGGAGCAGGCGGCGTGGAAAGGCGAGTACCTGCTGACCAAGTTGCGCGGCCTGCAGGAGCGCTATCCGGGCACGATCCAAGAGGTGCGCGGCATCGGCTTGCTGATTGGGCTTGAGTTCACGTCCGATGCGCTGGGCGGGCTGATCTTGAGCGAGATGATCGCCGGCGGCGTGCTGACGGCGTTTGCGCTGAACAACCTCAGCGTCACCCGCATCGAGCCGCCGCTGGTGATCGAGCAGCACGAGATCGATCAGGTCGTGCAGGTGCTGGAAGCGGCGCTGCAGTCGGGGGTTCAGCAGCTGCAAATCTCGTAAAGCTGCAAATTTCGTTAGAAAGGGGTGAAGGGACATGCCGAGTGTGGAAGTGAGCGAACTGATCGCCGGAGAGCGCAGCCGCGTATACGGTCTGATCTCCGATATGGAATCCTATCCGCGCTTCATGCCTTCCCTGAACAAGCTGGAGGTCGTCGAGAAAGGCGAGGGCTGGACGGTCACCTCGTGGGACACCTCGATCTCCGGCATGAATTTCCGCTGGCTGGAGCGCGATGAATTCGACCCGGGCAACGGCCGCATCACCTACCGCCAAGTCAGCGGCGACCTGAAGCGGTTCGAAGGGGAGTGGCGCGTGGAAGAGGCGGACGGGCAGTGCAAAGTGACGCTCGTCGTCGATTTTGATTTTGGTGTGCCGATGCTGTCCTCCCTGCTCAACCCGGTCGCGACTTTGAAACTGCGCCAAAACGGGGAAGCGATGCTGCGCGCGATCAAGTCGCGCTGTGAAACGGAGAGGAAGTAGATGGGCAAGTTCGGCTTTGTGATTCACCCGTTTGACACCCGTGACGTGGCGCGCAAATATCCGCTGGTCGACCGTTTTTCCAGCGAGTGGGTGGAGTCGTTTCTGAAACACGCCCCGCCGATCAACGCCCAGCACATGCAGAACATCCGCGTGCGCGGGGCGGAAGCGGAAGGGTGGCTGGTCGCGACCACCTTGACCTCCCGCCAGCTGCTCGACCTGCCCGTGCCGTTTGTGCTGCGCAAAATCATCGCCGCCTGCAAGAAAGCGGAGCGGCAAGGGGCGCAGATCATTGGCCTTGGCGCCTTAACTTCGGTCGTCGGGGACGCCGGCATCAGCGTCGCCCGCCAGTTGTCGATCCCGGTGACGACCGGCAATTCCTATACGGTCGCCACGGCGATTCAGGCGACCTGTCAGGCGGCAGGACTGATGGGCATCGACCTCGGTCGCGCCAATCTCTGCGTCGTCGGCGCAACCGGGGCGATCGGCGCGGTCTGCGCCCGGATGATGGCGGCCTCGGTCGGTCGGCTGATTTTGACGGCACGCAACGAGGAGAAGCTGGAAGGGCTGGCCGGGCTGATTTTTTCCGAGTCCGCCGTGCTCGCCGACATTCAGCCTGACCTGCGCGAGGCGGTGCGGGAAGCGGACATCGTGCTCGCCGTGTCCTCAGCGGCGGAAGAGCTGATCCATCCGGAAGACTTGAAGCCGGGCGCGGTGGTCTGCGATGTGGCGCGCCCCCGCGATGTGTCGCGGCGGGTGGCGGCGGAGCGCGACGACGTGCTGGTCATCGAAGGCGGCCTCGTCGAGGTGCCGGGCGGCTGGGAGGGCAAGCCGTTTTCGTTTGGCCTCCCGCACGGGATCGTCTACGCCTGCATGGCGGAGACGATGCTCCTCGCGCTGGAAGGGCGCTATGAATGCTTTACGCTCGGGCGCTCGATCGGCGTGGAGCAGGTGCGCGAGATCGATGCGCTGGCCCGCAAGCACGGCTTCCAGCTGGCGGCCTTTCGCTCGTTTGAACGGCTGCTCTCCCCGGAGCAGATCGGCGGCATCCGCCAGCGCGCCGATCTGAAGCGCAAGAAAAAAATCCTTGCCCCGTAAATTCGGGCAGGGATTTTTGTTCGTTTCAAAGAAATGGATACGAGCGAAGAATTAAGAAAAATCGACAGGCACATGCGTGCCCGGCTGCAGCGAGTCTTTCGGCATCTTCACGCGCAACATGCCGTCTTGATAGCTCGCCTCGACCCGGTCTGGCACGACGGCGACCGGCAGCGGCACGGAGCGGGAGAATTTGCCGTACATCCGCTCGCTGTAAAACAGGTCATCTCCTTCCTTTTCCGGCAGTTCGCGGGTCACTTCACCGCGGATGGTGATCATCGTGCTCTGCACGCGCACATCGAGATGCTCCGGGTGCCTGAGTCCTGGGACCTCCGCCAGCACGACGACATGGTTGGGGGTCTGGCGCACTTCCACGCGCGGGCCGAGCTCGCCGTAGGGCAGCAGTTTGTGCAGCATCGGCAGCACCTGCTCTTGGAAAAAATGGTTCATGTCACCACTCCTCTCTCTGTCGGTTCGCTGTAATAAGTTTGTGGTATGATGGTTGAGAACCACATATAGTATGGATACAAATCGATTCTGCACATACGTGCTTTTGCGAATGGAGATGGGGGGACCCTCATGGCGATTCAAAATGCCACCGATTCGAATTTTAACGAATTGATCGCGCAAGGAACGGCAGTTGTGGAGTTTTGGGCGCCCTGGTGCGGCCCGTGCCGGATGCTGGCCCCCGTTCTCGATGAGCTGGACCGGGAGCTCGGATCGAAGCTCCGGGTCATGAAAGTCAATGTAGACGAGTACGGACAGCTCGCTGCGCGGTTTCAGGTGATGAGCATTCCGCTGATCGTGCTCTTTAAAAACGGCAAGCCGGTGGAGAAAATCCACGGTTTCCAATCGAAAAAGGCCCTGCTCGACACGATCAGGCCGCATCTGTAAGCATCGCGCACAGGCGGTGCTTTTTTTGTGGTATGATGTAGGGATGAGGAGGGGGGAGGTCTATGGACACTCGCGAACAGATTCGTGAAAAGCTGAAGCTTCTGCCCGACAAACCGGGCGTCTACCTGATGAAAAGCCACGACGGCGAGATCATTTACGTCGGGAAAGCCAAAGTCTTGAAGAACCGCGTGCGCTCCTATTTCAACGGCGCGCATTCCGGCAAGACCCAGTTGCTCGTCTCGAACATCGCCGATTTCGAATATATCGTCACCAACACGGAAGTCGAGGCGCTGGTGCTGGAAGGCACGCTGATCAAAAAGCACCTGCCGATCTACAACATCAACCTGAAGGACGACAAGGCGTACCCGTATATCAAGATCACCGCCGACGAGCATCCGCGGCTGGAGATCACGCGCCGCGTGCAAAAGGACAAGGGCAAATACTTCGGCCCGTACCCGAACGCCAGCGCCGCGACGGAGACGAAAAAGCTGCTCGACCGGCTGTATCCGCTGCGCAAATGCAAGACCTTGAAAGACAAAGTCTGCCTGTATTATCACATCAACCAATGTGTCGCTCCATGCGAATATCCGGTCGAGCCGGAGACGTATGCGGGCATGATCAAAGAGATCTCCAAATTCCTCAACGGCGGCCATGAGGAGATCAAGAAGAACCTGCAGGACAAGATGATGCAGGAAGCGGAGAATCTGAATTTTGAGCGCGCCAAAGAGCTGCGCGACCAGATCGCGCAGATCGACCGCGTGATGGAGAAGCAGAAGGTCGACTTGCACGACAACGTCGACCGCGATGTGTTCGGCTATCACGCCGATAAAGAATACATGTGCGTGCAGGTCTTCTACATGCGCCAGGGCAAGATGATCGAGCGCGCGGTGGAGATCTTCCACTACCACGGCGACGAGATGGACGATTTCCTCTCGTATGTCGCCCAATTTTACATCGACAACCACGACCTGCCCCAAGAGATCCTCCTGCCGCGCGAAGGCGAAGGCACCGAGCTGATCGGCCAGTGGCTGACTTCGGTCAAAGTCCGCTACCCGCAGCGCGGCTCGAAAAAGCAGCTCGTCGACATGGCGAACGAAAACGCCCGCATCGCGCTGGATGAGCGGTTCAAGCTGATGGACCGCGACACGTCGCGCACGGTGAAAGCGATCGAAGAGCTCGGCGAAGTGATGATGATTCCGACGCCGCGCCGGATCGAAGCGTTCGATAACTCAAACATCCAAGGCACCGATGCGGTGGCGGCGATGATCGTTTTTGACGACGGACGTCCGAACAAAAAGGAATACCGTAAATACAAGATCAAGACGGTGGAAGGCCCGAACGACTACGCCTCGATGCAAGAGGTGGTGCGCCGCCGCTACACCCGTCTGCTCAAAGAAAATTCCCCGCTGCCCGACCTGATCGTCATCGACGGCGGCAAAGGGCACATCAACGCCGCGCTGGAAGTGCTCGAAGACGAGCTCGGCCTCGACATCCCGGTCTGCGGCCTGGCCAAAGACGAGAAGCACCGCACGTCGCAGCTGTTCCTCGGCCACGACCCTGTGCCGGTGTCGATCGACCGCAGTTCGCAGGCGTTTTATCTGCTGACCCGCGTGCAGGAGGAAGTGCATCGCTTTGCGATCACCTTCCATCGCCAGCAGCACGGGAAGAATGCGATCCGCTCGATCCTCGACGACATCCCGGGCGTCGGCGAAAAGCGCCGCAAAGAGCTGCTCAAGCATTTCGGGTCGCTTCCGGCGATCAAAAACGCGCCGGTCGAAGAGTTTCGCAAAATCGGCATTGGCGATAAGTTGGCGAAAGAAATTCTTGCCTATCTTGCACAAGTTTAGACCCTGTGTTAGAATGAGGGGCAGTTAAACAATTTAAGATTACAAATCTCATCTCTTATGAGGTGAGTAGAGGCGCGTTGCATCATCAGTACCGCGGGGAGAGCCCGAGAAGCTCTGGGAACCGCTATGGGAAAGGGATCATCGCCGAAGTCTGGGCCTGTTCACGGAAGGCGCACGGCTGGGTCTGCATTTAAGAGATGCAGAACTGTCACACAGGAGCGACCCAACGCCTGTGTGGAGTACTATCTCACATTTCGGGGGAGAGAGGGGATCACCACGACTATGCGCAGCCATAGAAGGACATCCTTCTACTGGCTGTTTTTATTTGCGTGACTCTCCGTCCTGTGAGACTGAAGTTCCCGAAAATTCAAGAATGGGAGTGGAGAAACAGTGGCGTTGATCGTACAAAAATATGGCGGCTCTTCGGTCGCCAACCCGGAGCGCATCAAGCGCGTGGCGAGCCGGGTGGCGGAGACTGCACAAGCCGGCAACCGAGTGGTGGTCGTCGTTTCGGCGATGGGAGACACCACCGACGATCTGATTGGATTGGCCGCACAGCTGACCGGGAATCCGTCGGCTCGCGAGATGGATATGCTGCTCACCACCGGCGAGCAGATCTCGATCGCTCTTCTGGCGATGGCGGTGCAGACGCTCGGACTGCAAAGCGTCTCGCTGACCGGAGGCATGGCCGGCATCAGCACCGAAGCGGTGCACGGCAAGGCGCGCATCACCGGCATCGACCCGGCGCGGATTCACCGTGAACTGGAGGCGGGGCAGGTGGTGATCGTTGCCGGATTCCAAGGGATGAGCGAGCTTGGCAACATCACGACGCTTGGCCGCGGCGGATCGGATACGACGGCGGTGGCGCTGGCCGCTGCGATCGGCGCCGACCTCTGCGAGATCTACACCGACGTCGACGGCGTATACACGACCGATCCGCGCGTGGTGAAGGCGGCGAAGAAGCTCGACCGCATCTCCTATGACGAAATGCTTGAACTCGCCAACCTCGGCGCCGGGGTGCTGCATCCGCGGGCGGTGGAGTTTGCGAAACAATATCACGTGGCGCTGATGGTGCGCTCCAGCTTTAACAAAAACACCGGGACGCTGGTCGAGGAGGAAGCTCAGATGGAACAGGGAATGATCGTGCGTGGCATCGCCCACGATATGAACGTGGTCAAGGTGTCGCTCGTCGGCGTGAAGAGCCGCATCGGCAACTTGCATCAAATCTTCCGCGCGCTGGCGGAAGCGTCGGTCAACGTCGACATCATCGTCACGTCGGTGGCGCATGAAGGGGTGTCTGACATCTCCTTCACCATCGAGCACGGCGACTTGGACACGGCCGTTCCGGTGCTGGAGAGCCTGCTGCCTGAATTTGGCGGGGCCGGTTTGGAAATGGAAGAAGATCTGGCGAAAGTGTCGATCGTCGGTGCCGGCATGATCTCCAATCCGGGCGTTGCCGCGCAGATGTTTGGCGCGTTGGCGGAAGCGGGTATCGGGATCAAGATGGTCTCAACGTCGGAGATCAAAGTCTCTTGCGTCATCGACAGAGCGCACGCCCATGAAGCGGTGCAGGTGCTGCACTCGACGTTCGGTCTGGACAGCGCCGAGACGGCCATCGTGTCCGGCTTGAGCGGGAATGAGTAAAAGAGGAATTGACAGCCGTTTTTTGGCATAGTAAGATATAGAAAATCTTGTTTGACAACTCAATAGATCAACTCTTATCGAGAGCGGCGGAGGGACTGGCCCTGTGAAGCCCGGCAACCTCGTTTGTGTACCGACACAAGCGAAGAGGTGCTAAATCCAGCAGACTTTTAGAGTCTGACAGATAAGAGGTGCGGAGTCCGATAAATGGAACCCCCTCTTCAATTTGAAGCGGGGGTTTTTGTTTTGCCCCTGTGACAGGAAACGGAGTGAACACAGCGTGGCATTGATCGTACAGAAATTTGGTGGCACCTCGCTTGCCGGGCCGGAGCAGATCCGGCAGGCAGCCTGTCGCGTGCAGGAGACGGTGCGCAACGGCTATGAAGCGGTCGTTGTGGTCTCGGCGATGGGACATACGACAGATCAACTCCTCGGGCTGGCCGGGCAATTGACCGATCAGCCTTGTCGCCGCGAGCTCGACATGCTGCTGGTGACCGGGGAGCAGGTCTCGGCAGCCTTGCTCGCCTTGGCCTTGCAAGCGCTCGGCGTGCCCAGCGTGTCCCTGAACGGTGCGATGGCGGGGATTCGCACCGAAGACTTGCACGGGGAGGCGCAGATTCTGAGCATCGACCCGCTCCGCATCCGGGCGGAGCTGCAGGCCGGCCGGGTGGTGATCGTGACCGGATTTCAAGGCGTGAACCCGGCCGGCGACCCGACGACGCTCGGGCGCGGCGGTTCGGACACTTCTGCGGTGGCGCTGGCGGCCGCCTTGAAGGCGGAGCTGTGTGAGATCTGCACCGATGTGGATGGGGTCTACACCGCCGATCCTAACGTCGTGCCGACCGCCCGCATGATCGATCGCCTGAGCTATGAAGAGATGCTGGAGCTGGCGACCGGCGGCGCGGTGGTGCTCCATCCCCGGGCGGTGGAGACGGCGAAAGCGAATCGGGTGCCGGTCACGGTGCGCTCCTCGTTCCATGCCGGAGCGGGCACATGGATCGGTGAAACAAAGGAGGAAGCGGGACGATGAGCGTGCTGCAGATTGGCGCAGTGGAATTGGAAAGCGGGGCGGTGCTGCCCGATGTGGAGATCGCGTATGCGGCGTACGGTACGCTTAACGAACGCGGCGACAATGCGATTCTCGTCTGCCACGCCTTGACCGGAGATGCGCAGGCCGACCAGTGGTGGGCGCCGCTGATCGGACCGGGGAAGGTCTTGGACATCAATCGGTATTATGTGGTCTGTTCGAACGTGCTCGGCGGCTGTGCAGGCTCGACCGGGCCCAAGACGCGCCCGGCGTTCCCGACGGTGACCATCCGCGACATGGTCGCGGCGCAGAAGCGCTTGCTGGAGCAGCTCGGCGTGCGTTGCCTGCAGTTGGTGCTCGGCGGCTCGATGGGCGGGTTGCAGGCGATCGAATGGGCGGTCAGCGATCCGAAGTTCGTGCGCCGCTGTGCCCCGATCGCGGCGTCTGCAAAGCTCTCGGCGCTGGCGATCGCTTACAACCACGTCATGCGTGAAGCGATCCTGATCGGCGGCCCGGCCGGCTTTGCCCTGGCCCGCAAGATTGGCATGATCACCTACCGTTCCTTTGACCTGTTCGAAGCGCGCTTCGGGCGCGAGGTGAAACATCCGCAAGCGCCGCTTGGCGAGACGGTGTTTCAGATCGAAAGCTATCTCGAACACATGGGGCAAAAGCTGCTCGGGCGTTTTGATGCAAGCTCCTACCTTTGCCTGCTCCAAGCGATGAACCTGCACGACATCGGACGCGGGCGGGGCGGAGAGATCGAAGCGCTGAAGCGGATCGAAGCGGATGTGCTGTGGGTCGGGATCGACACCGACCACCTCTATCCGCCGCAGGAGCAGAGGTCTTGGGCGAGACGCCTGGCCAGACTGGGCAAAAACGTCACCTATCGCGAGCTGTACTCGGAGTACGGACACGACGCCTTTTTGGTGGAAGGCGAGCAGTTGAGCGCGCTGATCGAAGAATTCTTGGCGGAAACGGGAGGGAATTGACATGAAAAAACAGGTAAAAGTAGGTTTGCTGGGACTGGGCACGGTAGGCGGCGGGGTGTATAAGACTTTGCTGAAAAACAGAGTGACGATCCTCGAGCGCACCGGCTGTGCCGTGGAAGTGGTCAACGTCCTCGTCCGCGACCGTGAGAAGGAGCGCGGCTTTGTGATCGATGACAAGGTGCTGTGTTTGGAGCCGCAGGAGCTGCTCGGCGATGAGCAGATCGACATTTATATTGAAGTGATCGGCGGCATCCATCCCGCCAAAGAGATCATCGAAGCCGCCTTGACCAGTAAGCGCCATGTGATCACCGCCAACAAAGAGCTGATGGCCAAACACGGCGCACAGCTGCTGCGATTGGCTGAGCAAAACGGCGTCCATTTGCTGTTCGAAGCGAGCGTCGCCGGAGGCATTCCGGTCATTCATATGCTGCAAGGCTACCTGACTGCCAACCGCGTGCATGAGATCTCCGGCATCTTGAACGGCACGAGCAACTACATTCTGACCGAGATGACGAAGACGGGGCGCAGCTTCCCCGAGGTGCTGGCCGAAGCGCAGGCGCTCGGCTATGCGGAAGCCGACCCGACCTCCGACGTCGAAGGATATGACGCCGCCTACAAGTTGGCGATCCTGACCAACCTCGCCTACGACGCCTGTGTCGAGGTCGAGGCGATCGACCGCCAGGGCATTTCGGCGATCTCCGGTCACGACCTGCTGCTCGCCGAGCGGATGGGCTATGCGGTCAAGCTGATCGGCCATGTGCAAGAGCAGGACGGGGCGGTGCAATTGTCGGTCAAACCGCGCTTGCTGCCGTCCGCTCATCCGCTGGCCCGCGTAGGCGATGTGTTCAACGCTGTCACCTTGCGCGCCGATGTCGTCGGCGACCTGACCCTGATCGGCCGCGGGGCGGGCGAGCTTCCCACGGCGAGCGCGGTGATCGAAGACCTGACCGCCCTGCTCACCCAAGGAGACACCATCCGCCGCCCGAGCTGGAAGCGCCCGCTGGCCGCAGCCGCGAAACGCCCGGAGCAGACCGGCTGCTACTTTCTGTCCCTGACTTCCTGTCCCGAGCAGGCACAGGAGCTGGCTCTGGCTGTGCAGCGCGCGGTCGAGTCGGCGGGCGGTCTGGTCGCCGACTACCGCACGGCCGTTGCAGCCGATGGCCTGCACCATGCGTGGCTGTTAGGGGGAGTTACGGAAGAGCAAGTGCACCGTACGGTCGAATATAGCTCGCAAATCGTCGCTGAGCCGCTGTCGACGCTTCTTTTGAACGTTGAAGGGGAAATCAAGACAGGTGTAAAATGGGAGGCAGAAGCTTCGGGATACGAAACGAACGCCCGTTATGCGTAAAAGCCGGCCGAATCGCGCAATCTGAATAGGTGAGAGTTGACAACTGCGTAGGAACTTGTCGCATTTGACAGTTTCTTGACATTACTTCTACTAAAACAGTACAATTTATGTTGCGTTGATTCGGCCGCCCGAGCCCCTCCGGGTCATGGACGGGACGGTCAAAGGAAGCAAAGGGGGGCGCCTTATCGCATCGTCATAAGGGGAGTACGGAGAGAAAAGAGAAAACACCGACTGTGAATTCGTTCGTTCACAGGTATCTTGGAAGGAGGATCGACAAGTGGCCAACAAACAAGTTAGCCGAGAGTTCTTATTTCGCCGCTTGCACTCGTTGCTCGGCGTCATTCCGGTCACATTGTTCCTGGTGATGCACCTGACCATCAACTCGTTCGCCACGAAAGGCGAGCAGGCATTTAACGACAAGGTGGGCGTGCTCGAGACCATGCCGTTTTTGCCGTTTATTGAATTCGTTTTCATTTTCCTGCCGTTGATCTATCACGGCGTCTATGGCATGTATGTCGCATATACTTCGGGCTACAACGCGAACAAGTATTCCTGGGGCCGCAACCTCATGTTTGTCTTGCAGCGCACGTCCGGCGTATTCACTTTTATCTTTGTGATCTGGCATCTGTGGACGACCCGCTTCTCAGGCGATGCTCCGTCCTTTGACATGGTCGTGCAGATCGTGAGCTCCCCGGTCGGGTTCTGGTTCATGATCATCGGCACGATCGCAGCAGTGTTCCACTTGGCAAACGGCCTGTGGGGCTTCTTCATCCACTGGGGCGTCACGGTCGGCCCGCGCGCGCAACGCGTCTCCGCGTATGTGCTGATGGGTCTGTTCATCGTGCTGTCCGCAGTCGGCACATCTGCTCTGATCGCTTTCCGCGACGCAGTAGCGTAAGTTAGCCTAAGGGAGGAAACGCAATGAGCAACCAACGTGTTGTGATCGTCGGCGGCGGCCTTGCGGGCCTGATGGCGACCATCAAGGTTTGCGAAGCCGGGATTCCGGTCGATCTGTTCTCGTTAGTACCAGTAAAACGTTCTCACTCCGTGTGTGCCCAAGGCGGCATCAACGGCGCGGTCAACACCAAAGGTGAAGGCGACTCGCCGTGGGAACACTTTGACGATACCGTCTACGGCGGCGACTTCCTCGCGAACCAGCCTCCGGTCAAGGCGATGTGCGATGCGGCACCGGGCATCATCCACCTGATGGACCGCATGGGCGTCATGTTCAACCGCACACCGGAAGGTCTGCTCGACTTCCGCCGCTTCGGCGGCACCAAGCATCACCGCACCGCATTCGCAGGCGCAACCACCGGCCAGCAGCTGCTCTACGCGCTCGACGAGCAGGTGCGCCGCTTCGAGTCCCAAGGCCTCGTGCAGAAGTACGAAGGCTGGGAGTTCGTGCAGGCGATCCTCGATGAGGAAGGCACTTGCCGCGGCATCGTGGCACAAGACCTGCGCTCGATGGAGATGCACTCCTTCACGGGTGACGCTGTCATCCTCGCGACCGGCGGCCCGGGCCTCGTGTTCGGCCGTTCCACCAACTCGATCATCAACACCGGCACCGCAGCATCCGCTGTGTACCAGCAAGGTGTAAAATACGCCAACGGTGAGTTCATCCAGATCCACCCGACCGCGATCCCGGGCGACGACAAGCTGCGCCTGATGTCCGAGTCGGCGCGCGGCGAAGGCGGCCGCGTCTGGACGTACAAAGACGGCAAACCGTGGTACTTCCTCGAAGAAAAGTACCCGGCATACGGCAACCTCGTGCCGCGTGACATCGCGACCCGCGAGATCTTCCATGTCTGCGTCGACCTTGGCCTCGGCATCGACGGCGAAAATATGGTCTACCTCGACGTTTCGCACATTCCGAAAGAAATGCTCGACGTAAAGCTTGGCGGTATCATGGAGATCTACGAAAAGTTTGCCGGTGACGACCCGCGCAAAGTTCCGATGAAGATCTTCCCGGCCGTTCACTACTCGATGGGCGGCATGTGGGTCGATTACGACCAGATGACGAACATCCCGGGCCTGTTCGCAGCCGGCGAGTGTGAATACCAGTACCACGGTGCGAACCGCCTCGGCGCTAACTCCCTGCTCTCCGCGATCTACGGCGGCATGGTGACCGGCCCGAACGCAGTCCGCTACATCAAAGGCCTGAAGAAGTCTTCTGCTGACGTCAACAAGTCGATCTTCGAGACGGCTGCGAAGAAGCAGGAGCAAAAATACGAATCGATCCTCAAGATGGAAGGCACCGAGAACCCGTATGCGCTGCATCGCGAACTCGGCCAGTGGATGACCGACAACGTAACTGTTGTTCGTCACAACGACCGTCTGAAGAAGACCGACGAGAAGATCCAAGAGCTGATGGAGCGCTGGCACAAGATCGGCATGGCCGACAAGTCCCGCTGGGAGAACATGATGGCACCGTTCACCCGCCAGCTCTGGAACATGCTCGAACTGGCCCGCGTGATGACTGTCGGCGCCCTGATGCGCGACGAGTCCCGCGGCGCGCACTACAAGCCGGAGTTCCCGGACCGCAATGACGAGAAATTCCTCAAGTCCACCATTGCGACCTGGACGCCGAACGGCCCGGAAATCTCGTACGAAGACATCGACGTATCGCTGATTCCGCCGCGTCTGCGCAACTACGCAGTCGATAAGAACTAATACTGCGACGAAAGGGGGAGACTCGCATGAGCCAAAAAGAAATTCAAGTCATCATCGAACGTCAAGACCGTGCGGACAGCCAGCCGTATACGCAGGAATTCCGCATACCGTACCGTCCGAACATGAACGTGATCGCAATCCTGATGGAGATCCAGCGCAACCCGGTCGACACGAACGGGAAGCAGTCCGCACCGGTCGCTTGGGAATCGAACTGTCTGGAAGAAATCTGCGGCGCGTGCATGATGGTCATCAACGGCAAGCCGCGGCAAGCGTGCTCGGCGCTGGTCGACCAGCTCGAGCAGCCGATCCGCCTGAAGCCGGCGCGCACGTTCCCGGTCGTCCGCGACCTCGTCATCGACAGAAGCCGCATGTTCAAAGCCCTGCAGAAAGTCAAAGCATGGGTGCCGATCGACGGCACGTATGACCTGGGTCCGGGTCCGCGCATGGCGGAACGCGACCGCCAATGGGCGTACGAGCTGTCCAAGTGCTTCACTTGCGGCGCGTGCGTCGAGGCGTGTCCGAACGTCAACGAGCGCACCTCGTTCATCGGTCCGTTTGCCATTTCGCAGGTTCGCCTGTTCAATACGCATCCGACCGGCGAAATGCACAAGGAAGACCGTCTGGAAGCTCTGATGGGCACCGGCGGCATTCACGAGTGCGGCAACTCGCAAAACTGCGTGCAGGTGTGCCCGAAAGGCATTCCACTGACCACGTCGATCGCTGCGATGAACGGGGCGGTCAACCGCCACGCCATCTCGTCTTGGCTGAAGCGCTAAACCATGCGGTAAGACCACCCTCCGGGGTGGTCTTTTTTTGTCGTTAAAGAAGTCAGGGATTGTCGAAAGGGGTCTAACAGTTTATAATAGTAAAAATTAGAGAATTTAAAATTCGGAGCTGAAAGCCAGTACGACATAGCCCACCATATAAAGGGGAGATTGTTTCATGCATGGACAGATCATTGTGCCTTTTCTGGAATCTGCACAGCAGGTCTTGCAAATGATGACCACTGTTGCGCTGACGCCGGGAACGGTCGCGACCGCAGCCCCGGACCTGCATACCCATCACGTCTGGATTCGCATCGACTTAAAAGGCGATGTCGATGGACAAGTCGCTTTCGGTTTGGCGCCGGAGATGGCGCTGAAGATCGCTTCGGCGATGATGGGCGGCTTTGAATTGAGCCAATTTGACGAGATGAGCCAAAGCGCCGTCGCGGAACTGGCGAACATGATCAGCGGCAATGCCTGCATGCAGCTCTCCAACAACGGCATGGCGATCGACATCACCCCGCCGCAGGTGCAGATGGGCGAAACGCTTGTGCAGCCGATGCAGGAGATCGCCTATATGGTGCCTCTGGAACTGCAAGAACTGGGCATTTTAGAAATCAAATTATTGATCGCATAGCGTGCGGTTTGTTTCACCAAACCGCCCTGATTTGTATAGGATAGTTCGAGACACTGCACCAACCTCTGATCGGGCTGGGAACAGCACCGAACCCAACATCCCTGGACCTTGTATTCATGACCCGAGCAAGGAGGGATCGAGAGTGACAGCGGGCAAGGACGCACGAGGAAAATCCCTACTTACCACCCGTGAGCGTGAAGTATTTGAACTGCTGGTACAGGACAAAACAACAAAAGACATCGCAGAGAAGCTGTTTATCAGCGAGAAGACGGTACGCAACCACATCTCCAACGTGATGAAAAAGCTCAACGTCAAAGGTCGTTCGCAAGCGGTGGTTGAGTTGGTACGACTCGGAGAACTGCAAATCTGACGCTCTCCTGCATGATTTTATTTTGACGCCCTGCTCGGTGGCTTGAGCAGGGTTTTTCTTTAGGAGGTAAGACATGAGCAAATTGTACGTCGTGCGCCACGCGCAAGTAGAAATTGACCCGAAAGTCCCGGCTCATCTGTGGCAACTGTCCTCAGCAGGAGTACATTCGACCCGGGAGTTGGCAGCCCGCGAGTCATGGGCGAAGGTGCGGACGATCTGGCACTCGCCGGAGCCGAAAGCGGTCGGCACCGCCCGCGTGATCGCCGAACAAGCCGGGCTGGTGATGAAAGAGCATGCCGGCCTGCACGAGCTGGCGTTCGATGCTGGTTATCTGAGCCAAGAGGAATTTCAGTCGCGGGTCGGGGCTTATTTTCAAGGTGGGACAGCAGACCCCGCGTTCGAACCTTATCACGAGGCAGAAGCGCGCATCGCGCATGCGGTGCAGGACATCGTGGCCAGGTCGAACGGGCAGGACACGGCGATCGTCTCACATGGGCGGATCTTGACGGTGCTGTACTCCCGGTTGCTCGGGCGGCGGCTGGGACCAAAGGACTGGCGGTCGATCCAATTGCCCGATCTGTCGGTGATCGACACAACGACTTGGAACGTGGAGCGGGGGTTCTTATGCAGCGATTCACATTGATTCCGGCGGTACATATCTTTTTCGTGCGCGAGGGGGAAGTGCTGCTGTTGCGTCGGGCCAACACCGGCTACGAAGACGGCAACTACAGCGTGGTGGCAGGGCATATCGACGGCAAGGAAGAGGTCAGGCAGGCGGCGATCCGCGAGGCGCGGGAAGAAGCGGGCGTGGAGATCGTGCCCGAGGACGTGCAGGTGGTCGGCGTGATGCACCGGCTGTCCAATGACGAGCGGGTCGACTTTTTTGTGGCGGTAGAACGCTGGACGGGTCAGATTCGCAACATGGAGCCCGACAAGTGCGACGACCTGCGCTGGTTTGCATGGGACGACTTGCCGGACAATATCATTCCATATGTGCGAAGAGCCTTGCAGAATTACCGGCAGGGCAACTGGTTTGACAGCGTGGGATTCGACCGGGAGGAATGATCGATGAACGAAAAGGTTCAACTACGCGGAAGTGGCCTCTACGTGGAAATGGTTGGACCGCTCGACGCGCCGCCTCTGCTCTATCTGCATGGAGGGCTGGGCGGCGCCGGCTCGTATGATTTTGTGCATGATCAGGGGGAGCGCTTGTCGCAAGGAGTCTGGCTGATCGCACCCGACCGGCGCGGCGTGCTGCGCTCCGATCCCTTGTGTCCCGGCGAGCAGGTCACCGTGCAGGGCCTGCTGCAGGACATGGAAGACTTGCGCGTCCACTTGGGACTGGACCGCTGGTCGGTGCTGGGGCATGCTTTTGGCGGCTGGCTGGCCGCGCTGTATGCGATCACCTACCCGGAACGGGTGGAGTGCCTGCTGCTGGAATGTCCGACGTTCGACCTAGGTCTGACGGCCCGTTCCCTGCTGCAGGGAGCGGCGCTGGAATTGGAGCTAATGGGCAGACGTTCGCAGGCGGCCAAGTGCCGGAAGCTGATCGGCGAGACCGACCCGGCCAAGCTGTGGAAAGGCTGCCAGCAGGCGCTGCGCGCGCTCGGAAAACGCGCACATTCCCTGTATCTGCACCACCCGGACAAACACCACTATCACCGCCTGCGGGCCGAATCGTTCCTGTCCCCGGAGCTCTGGGAGCGCGGCTTGGAAGTGGAAGCGCAGTTGTTGGCCGAGGGGCGCGTTTTTCAATCGCTCCTGCCCCAGCTTCCGAAGCTCGTGCAGCCGACGCTGCTTCTCTGCGGTGCGCATGACCGGGTGTTCGGCGGGGAGCAGTTGGAAGCGTTTCAAGCGGCGGTGCCGCATGCGCAGGTGGCCTGTTTTGCCGACAGCTCGCACGTCCCGCGCTTCGAAGAGCCGGAGCGTTTCGCGGCGACGGTGATCGGATTTTTGCAGGCACAACGACCCCGCCCTCGCTGAGGCGGGTTTTTTTTGTGGACTTATTATACAAAAAGTATTGTATGTATATTAAGTGAGCTATATAATGAAACCAAGGAAAATTCAGGGAGGGAAACATGGTGATTCCAAACTTTTTTATCATTGGGAGCAAGACGGAGCGTCCGTCCAGCAACAAGACGATCTTTGCCGACGGATCGGCCGACAAGACGTACCGGGACGGGGTGGATCTGGAGCTGAGCCACTGGATTCCGAACCGCACACCAGAACGATACCGCGCCGATACGTCGACGGAGATCTGCATGAAGTTCGTCGCCGGCCAGTCGACCGACGGCTGGGACTTGGCGATCAACAACCATCTCGATGCGGACGGGGTGCTGGCCGTGTTTGTGCTGGTGCATGCGGAGTTTGCCCTGCGACACCGCGAGACGATCGTGCGGGCGGCGGAGATGGGCGACTTCTGGGGCTATGGGGAGCGTCCGGCGCAGATTTTGTTCCAAGGGCTGACCTTGTATATGAACCAGCTGCGCGAAGCGAAGGAAGACATCCGCACGATCTATGAGCGCTGCTTTGAAAAAGTGATTCAATTGATCGAGCAGCCGGAGCAGGCGGTCGAGACAAAGGATGGTCTGGCGGCGCTGCAGGCGTCCCTCGCGCGCGTCGAAGCGGGCGAGATCAAGCGGGTGCAGGTATCGGAGCGGCTGGTGCACTACGCGCTGCCCCACGCGCTCGTCGCCGCCGATCTGGAAAAAGCGCTCCGGGTGCCGGGCTTCAATGAGCCGCTCTCCGACACGGTCTGGCTGCAGCCGGCGGTGCGCTGCAAGTTCGACCCAGACGCCGTGCACCTCGTTTCGGCGGCAGCGGCAGACGGGCATTATTACGACCTGTGGTACCCGGGCTACATGTGGGCCGATACGGAGCAGAGATGGCGCGCGCCGGGCTTCGGATTCGCCGGCAGCACCAACGGCTATTATTATGGTCATCCGGCGCTGGAAGCGGCGGTGGCGCGGCTGCAGGAGCAGGAACAGGCGGCGGGCACGTGGACCTTGGCCAAGGAACTGTCCCCGTTCTCGACGATCCCAGGTCGCAACTACCCGGTCGTGCTGTCCTTCCTGAACACAGCGTCACAGCCGCATCCGTCGTCGCTCACACCGCAGCAGGTGCTCGCCGAGCTGCTGGCCGCGTTTTAATATGTTGACGAATTCAATCGATGGCATGTACGCTGTTTATTAATCGAAAGTAGCAGGAGGCGGCGTATGAGCAAAACTTCGATCTTCGCCCCGCTGCAGCATCGTCCGTATCGGATGCTGTTCGCGGGACAACTTTTTTCAGACCTCGGCACTTGGCTGGACATGTTGGCATTGGGCATTTTGGTGGCGTACACCTGGAACATGGGCGCTGCCGAATTGGCGGCGCTGACGATCGTGATGGGGGTGCCGTGGGTGGTGATCGGGCCGTTTGCCGCCGTGTGGGCAGACCGGCTGCCCCGCAAAGGGCTGATGATCTTCTGCGATTTCCTGCGGATGCTGATCGTGCTCGGCTTTGTGGTCGCGCCGAATCTCTATGTGCTGTTGGCACTGGTGTTCTTAAAAGAGCTGTTCTCCGCCATGTTTGATCCGGCGCGCCAAGGGGCGATCCGCACGCTGGTGCCGGAAGCGGTGCTCTTGCAGGCGAGCTCACTGTCGCAGCTGTCCCTGAACGTGACAAAAGTCGCCGCACCGGTATTTGGCGGCGTAATCATCGCCGCATCGTCACCGTCTTTTGTGTTCCTGCTGGAAGCGGCGCTGTTCCTCGGCTCAATGCTGTTCCTCATGCGCTTGCCGCATATGCCAAAAGCGATTGGCGAAGAAGCGTCGGAGGAGAAGGCAGGCCAGCAGGAGTCGGCATTCTGGAAACAGTTCCGGGAAGGGCTGCGCTTCATCGGTGCCAATCGCGTGCTGGCGACTGCGATCACGCTGATGGCGGTGCGCTTCTTCCTGATCTTCCTCTATGACGGACTGCTCGTCTTGTGGGGTAAAGAGGTTGGGATGCCGGAGGAGTATTTCGGAATCTTCCTTGGTGCGGTCGGCCTCGGCACGGTGCTCGGGACGCTGGTCGTCGGGCAGTGGAGCTTCTGGAGCGCCAGGCCGATCCGGATGATGGCGGTGACCGGAGCGGTCAGCGGGATCGCCATTCTCACGCTGGCGCTCGGCTCCTTCCATCTGATCCCCAGCCACCCGGCCATGTGGGTGGCGCTGTTCTTCGCCGTCGGCTTCATCGGAGCGGGTTCGGCCGTACCGTACGGATTCGTTTTGCAGAAAGAGACGCCGTCGAACATCATCGGGCGGGTGACCGGAGCGGCGAACTCGATCTCCAACCTGTCGATGTTCGCAGCGCCTGCATTAGGAGCGGTCGTCGCCGAGTGGATCGGCACGGGCGGTGTGTTTGCCATCGCCGGCACCGGCACGATCCTGACCGGACTCGTCGCGTTATTGGCGGTACGCCATGTGGAAGGGAAGCGGAATCATGCTGATCAAGTGGATGGTCTGCCAGGTTGAGCCGAAGCAGCAGGCCGCATTTTCGCAAGCGCAGGAAACGTGGTCGCAGTTGCGCGGCGCAGAGGGTTTCTGCGGCCAGCTCGGCGGCTGGAAGACGGACGCGGGGCTGGAAGCGCACATCGCCGGACTTTGGTGCGATCGGGCGGCTTATCAGTCTTTTATGGAAGACGCGCATGACCGGATCATCGGCGGGAGCGGGCAAAGCAACACCTACACCTCGATCTGCGTGACGCTGGAAGAGGTGCCCGATGCGGACGTCGCGGGGCGCCTGCAGGCGTGGCAGCAGAGGCTGCAGAATGTCGCGGCCTGGACGGTTGTGCCCGGTGACGAGAAGTGGGATACCCTCCTGCATCTTGGCTCACACTAACGTCGTGATCCAAAGGAAAGGGTGAGCCGTCCATGGAAGAACATGAATACCGCTCCTACGTCATCGATTCGATTCGCGAATACAAAATGGGGCTGGGCCACTTCGCCGACAGATTGCCGGAAGTGGGACACGCCTATATGGAGTTCACCTCCGCCTGCTTTCAGGAAGGGGCTGTCTCCGAGAAGAACAAGCATCTGATCGCCCTCGGCATCGCGGTCAACGCGCAGGATGAATACTGCATCATGTACCACACGCACGCCGCGCTGGCCAACGGCGCCTCTGAGCAGGAGGTGCTGGAGACGATCGGCGTTTGCGGCGCATTTGGCGGAGGTGCGGCGATGTCGCAAGGTGTCACGCTGGTGCAGCATGTCATTGATGTGTACAATGATACACAGCATTAATCTTTCGCTCCCCGGAGAACATGTCGGGGAGCTTTCTTATTTGCAGGCGAAAAAAGGCGGGATGTGGTGAAACATCGTGTGAACTTGTATCTCGTCGCGTTGGCCGCTTTACTCGGCCCGTTTACGCAGACGATCTACACGCCGATTCTGCCGGTGGTGCAGATCATCTAAGGACCGTTGACCGACCACAAAGGCAGGAGATATGTGCTGCTGCCGGGAATCTTATTGTATCTGCTGGCTTCGCTCGGCTGTGCGTTCGCTCCGTCGACTGAAGCGCTGCTGGTCTTCCGCTCCCTGCAGGCGGGGGGTTCGCAGCCGGTTCGGTCGTGGCGATGACGGTGATCGGCGATCTGTTCGGATTCGCCGCGCTGCTGTTCGGCGGGGTGGTGCTGTTCGCGAGACGACAATTGAAGTGAAACTTGTAGGAGAGGGGTTGTCAGCATGTCGGAGTTGTACAAACGCATCGATACCGTTTTTCTGCCGGTGCGCGATCTGGAGGCATCTGTCGCGTGGTATGCCGAGCATTTGGGGATGAAACAGCGCTGGAAGGTGAACGGGTATGCGGCGCTCGACATCGCCGGTGGTGAGACGCCGCTGACGCTGTGCGCCGTGGCGGAAGGGGAAGATGTGCGCCCGTCTGCGCGCTGCGTGTTCAACCTGTACGCGGCTGATATTCAAGCGGCGTATCAGAAGTTGAAAGACGGCGGCGTGACGTTGAGCGAGATGTTTCATGATGACGTGGATTGGTTTGAATTTCGCGACCCGGACGGCCATGTGTTGGGCGTTTGCCACTTTGCCGAATAGACCTTGCGCATTTGCGCAGGGTTTTATTTCTGTACGCTCTATGATAAAATAGGTTGGTAGTAGTATCCACGGGAGGATCGATAGATGCCAGAGCAAAAGATCCATGCAGATCTCGTTCATGAGATCGAGCTTGTCCTGCGCCAGATTTCCAAAGAAGTTCGACGCAGAGGACGAGAGTTATTGTCCGATTTTAACATCACGCCGCCGCAGTTTGATGCGCTGGTCTACCTGCATGAATTCGGCGACTTGACGATCGGCGAACTCAGTTCCAAGCTTCATTTGGCTTACAGCACCACGACCGACCTTGTGGACCGGATGGAACGCAACCAACTGGTGGAACGGGTGCGCGACAAGAGTGACCGTCGCGTCGTTCGCTTGCATATGATGGAGAAAGGCACCGACCTGATCGAGCGCGTGCTGGCCAAGCGCCGTGAGCATTTGGGCAACGCGCTGCAATTTGTGAAAGCGGAAGACCTGCAGCCGCTCGTGGCTTCGTTAAAAGAAATCTATAATCATATCAGCGATTGACCATAGAAGTCGAGCGTTTTCCAGATCATGCGGCCCTGGAAAGCGCTTTTTCATTTGCGGCAACGAGCTGGTACCAGGAAGGGAAGATTTTCGTGACCTCAAAACAACCGATCGGCTTGCTCGATTCCGGATTTGGCGGACTGACGGTGGCTTCGGAAGTCCTGCGGCAACTGCCGCAGGAGAACATCGTCTACGTCGGAGATAACCTGCGCTGTCCGTACGGCTCCCGTGCGCCGGAAGAAGTGAAGCGCTACCTGTTTCAAATCATGGACTTTCTCGCCGAGCAGGACGTAAAGATGATCATCATCGCCTGCAACACGGCGACGGCAGCCGGGCTGGAGGCAGCCCGCACCCGCTACAACATCCCCGTGCTCGGCGTGATCGCGCCGGGCAGCCGGGCGGCGATCTCAGCGACGCAGACGGAGCGCGTTGGTGTCATCGGCACCGATGTGACGATCAAAAGCGATTCTTACCGCCGCGAGATCCACCGGCTCAACCCGCGTCTGTATGTGGTCAACCAGTCCTGTCCGCCGTTTGTTGATCTGGTCGAAGAGGACCGCACCGACGCGCCGGAAGCGCGCGAGCTGGTGGCGAGCTATCTGGCTCCGCTGCAGCAGGAAGGGATCGACACGCTGATCCTCGGCTGCACCCACTATCCGCTGCTTGCGCCGCTGATCGGCGAAGTGATGGGGGAATCGGTGAAACTGATCTCGTCTGCCGAAGAGACGGCGCGGGAAGCGAGCACGATCCTGCAGCTCAAGCATTTGCTAAGCGATGACAATCCGACGCCGCAGCATCGCTTTTTCACCACCGGCGACGCCGCCTATTTTCAGCGCGTCGGCTCGCGCTGGCTGAAGCGGGAAATCGAAGTGTCGGGGATCGTCTTAGGCCCCTGATCCGGTTGGACAAAATACAAGCATATCTCCTCCAAGGGCTCGTATACATGTATCAAGAATCCATTTTGGAGGAGGACAAAAGAAATATGCGCAAACGTAAACTGGCGTTAGTCGGTGTCCTCGCGGTGACGATCGCTGCGGCAACGGGTTGTTCGGCAACTCCGGAGAAAACTTCGGCTCCGGGCGCTTCACAAGGAGCAGGTCAAGTCGCGGAAAAGGTGATGCCGACGACGGTGTATGTCGCCGATCAGAACGGCTTCGTCGTGCCGCTGAACATCAAGATGGAACAGACCAACCAAGTGGCACACGCCACGATGCAACATATGATCGCCGGCGGCAGCGGCGATGCGGCGCTCGTCGGCACCGGCTTTCGCAACTTGCTGCCCGAAGGCACGAAGATCCGCGGCATCTCGATCAACGAAGGCGTGGCAAACGTCGATTTTACCAAAGAGGTCAATGAGCTGAAATCGGGTGCCGACGAGCAGGCGATGGTCGACGCGGTGGTCTGGAGCCTGACCGGGCTGGAGAATATCAACAAAGTCCAGTTCATGATCGAGGGTCATGTTGTGAACACAATGAAAAACGGCACGCCGGTCGGCGACCCGATCTCGCGTGCGAACGGCATCAACCTGCAGATGACGTCCAATCTCTCGCCGTCGAACGCCACGGCGCTGACCTTGTACTTTGCCGGCAAGAGCAATGACTCCAACTTCTCCTACCTCGTGCCGGTCACCCGGATGGTGCCGAAAGCGGCCGATCAGAACATGATCGAACTGACGCTCGCAGAGCTTGCCAAGGGGCCGAACAGCGACGCGCTGGAGCCGGTCGTCTCGCCGGAGCTCAAGCTGAACAAGTCGGCGGTGGCGGAGAAGACGGCGACGCTCGACTTCGCCTCGCAGTTGGCGGCAGACGGCGGCAGCACGCAGAAAATCGTCAACTCGATCGCGCTGTCGGTGGCCGCGAACGCCGACGTGGACAAAGTCAAATTCACCGTGGGCGAAAAAGCGCCGAAAGCAGGCGTTGGGCTCGACCTGACCCAGCCGGTGATGATCCCCAAGACGATCAACGAGCAGAAGCTGTAAGCCGGGCAACCTCACAAACCAACGGGATCTCAGCGTCTCGTTGGTTTTTGTTTGCCAAAGTTTGGGGTAGTGGAAACGGGAAAATAAGGTTATGCTATCAGAGTATCTTATGGGAACCAGGGGAGGTCTTCAAGGAATGCGAGTGGACGGACGTCAACCGAACGAAACCCGCACGATTACGATTGAACGCAATTACATCAAACATGCTGAAGGATCGGTCTTGATCTCTGTCGGCGACACGAAAGTGATCTGCACGGCGACTGTGGAGGACAAAGTTCCGCCGTTTCTGCGCAACTCCGGCACGGGCTGGATCACCGCTGAGTACGGAATGCTGCCGCGCTCGACCGGCACCCGCAACCAGCGCGAGTCGTCCCGAGGCAAAGTCGGCGGACGCACGATGGAAATTCAGCGTCTGATCGGACGGGCGTTGCGCGCCATCGTCGACTTGAAAGCGCTTGGCGAAAAGACTTTGTGGCTGGACTGCGACGTGATTCAGGCGGACGGCGGCACCCGCACCGCATCGATCACCGGCGCGTTTGTCGCGCTGGCGGATGCGTTATATAAGCAGGTGGAAAAAGGGTCGCTCAGCACGTTGCCGATCACCGATTTTCTGGCGGCGGTCTCGGTGGGCATGGTCGGCGACCGGGCGGTGCTCGACTTGAACTATCAGGAAGACTCGGCGGCGAATGTTGACATGAACATCGTGATGACCGGCGCCGGCCGCTTTGTCGAGCTGCAAGGCACGGGCGAAGAAGCGACGTTTTCGATGGATGAACTGCAGCAGATGCTTGCGCTGGGCAAGATCGGCAACGAACAATGGATCAGTCTGCAAAAGCAGGTGCTGGGCGAAGAGATCACCGGTCTGATCGCCAAAAATGCGCTGCAAAACGCCTAAGCGGCTTTTTACATAGGGGAGCAATCGGAGGTCAGAGATGGGACAGATTCAAACCAAACTTCTTCTTGCCACCAAGAACCAAGGCAAAGTCAAAGAGTTTCAACACTTTTTCGCCGAGCTCGGCTGGCATGTCGAAGCGGTGCCGCAGGACGCGCCCGACGTCGTCGAGGACAAGGATACTTTTGCCGGCAATGCGATCAAGAAGGCTGAGGAGATCGCCAAAGCGTATCATATGCCGGCGCTGGCCGATGACTCCGGCCTGGAAGTCGATGCGCTGCAAGGTCGACCCGGCGTCTATTCGGCGCGCTTTGCCGGCGAACACGCGACCGACGAGCAAAACAACGCGAAACTCTTGCAGGAGCTGACCGGCATCGGGGACGACAGCCGGGCGGCCCGTTTCGTCTCGGCGATCGCGCTGTCCCGACCGGGGCAGGAGACGCTGGTGTCGTTTGGCACGCTCGAAGGCGCAGTTCTGCACACCGGGCGGGGCACGCAAGGATTCGGCTACGATCCGTTGTTCGTGCTGCCCGAGCGCGGCAAGACGCTGGCCGAACTCTCATTGGAAGAAAAAAATTCCATCTCGCACCGGGCGAAAGCGCTGCGCGGCATGATCGAGATGCTGAAGATGGAAGGGCATGACGGCGCGGTGAGCGAGTCGGAGCAAGGGCCGGGCGAATGAGCGGAACCTACCGTGTGCTGATCCTCTCCGATTCGCATGGGCGAACCGACCGGATCGACGAGGTGATCGCGCAGGTTCAGGCACGCTTGGGCGGCTATGACTTGCTCCTGCACGCCGGTGACCATGCGGAGGATGTGCTCGACGGGAAGTATCCCAATGCCGTGACCGTCTGCGGCAACTGCGATCCGTACGGCAGTGCCGCGGAGGAACAGGCGCTCGACCTGTACGGCGTGCCGGCCCTGCTTTTGCACGGGCACACGGTGAGCGTCAAAACGTCGCCGCTTCAGCTCGTCTACAAGGCGGCAGAACAGGGCGTGCAGCTCGCCGTGTTCGGGCATACGCACACGCCGGTCCTGTTTGTCGAGGACGGCTGCGTGTTTCTCAATCCGGGCAGCCTGTCCGTTCCGCGCGGCTATACGGTGTGCACCTATGCCGTATTGGAACTTTGCGCGGGAGAAGCGGGGATTCAGGGCCGATTTTCGTTCTATACGCTCGATGGCACGCCGATTCCCGCCTTTGACATGGAGCATGTTTTTTCGATACGATAGGACCGCTGACATCACCCGTCGGCGGTCTTTTTTCTTCCGTAAGTTTCCTGGTGCAAAGTGTTGACTTTCCGATTCGTTTTGTTGTATACTAACTTTCGTCGCCGCAAGAGCGACACGTTTTCTTCAACATGCGCGGGTGTAGTTCAATGGTAGAACTCCAGCCTTCCAAGCTGGTCGCGTGGGTTCGATTCCCATCACCCGCTCCATATCTTCTTGTCTCAGTAGCTCAGTTGGATAGAGCAACCGCCTTCTAAGCGGTCGGTCGGGGGTTCGAATCCCTCCTGGGACGCCATCAATGGCGGCCGTGGCGAAGTGGTTAACGCACCAGATTGTGGCTCTGGCATTCGGGGGTTCGATTCCCCTCGGTCGCCCCATTGATTTTTTTATTTTTGCTCCCGTTGGGGTGTCGCCAAGCGGTAAGGCAACGGACTTTGACTCCGTCATGCGAAGGTTCGATCCCTTCCACCCCAGCCAACGGTATACTTCCAGAAAGAGGACACCCCCGTCGCGAAGATGGGGGTGTTTTTGTGTTTGAACTTATCTCCATTTGTGATATAATGTAGTGGTTGTATCAATCTACATTGAAAACATGCGTGGACAAGCCACAGTACTACATACAAGGCAGCGTTTTCCGCATTGGTTGATTCAAGGGAGGATTCACAGATGGCAGTAGTAGTTAAGAATTGGGAAAAAATAGAGAAGAACGTCGGCGTTCTTGAATTCGAGGTTGGCGCAGAGCAAGTCGACTCCGCGCTCGACAAAGCATTCAAGAAAGCGCAGAAGACCGTAGCAGTTCCGGGCTTCCGCAAAGGCAAAGTGCCGCGCCAGATCTTCGAAAACCGCTTTGGCGTTGAGGTATTATATCAAGACGCGCTGGACATCCTGTTACCGGAAGCCTACACGGCTGCAGTCAACGAAGCGAACATTACGCCGGTTGACCGTCCGGAGATCGATGTTGTCCAATTCGGCAAAGGCGAGACCGCTGTGATCAAGGCGACCGTCATCGTCAAGCCGGAAGTTGAACTGGGCGCTTTCAAAGGCCTGTCCGTCGAGAAGAAAGACTTCACCGTAACGGCTGATGCGATCGATGCGGAGCTCACGAACCTGCAAGGTTCCCACGCTGACATCGTCGTAGCGGAAGACGGCGTTGCTGTTGAAAACGGCGACCTCGTCAGCATCGACTTCAAAGGTTTCGTGAACGGCGAAGCTTTCGAAGGCGGCGAAGCGGACAACTACCAGCTCGAAATCGGCTCCAACACCTTCATCCCGGGCTTCGAAGACCAGATCGTCGGCATGAAGAAAGGCGAAGAGAAGGAGATCAACGTCAACTTCCCGGAAGCGTACCATGTCGCGACCCTCGCTGGCCAGCCGGCTGTCTTCAAAGTGACCTTGAACGAGATCAAGCGCAAGCAGCTGCCGGCGCTCGACGATGAGTTTGTCAAGGACATCTCCGAGTTCAACACCCTTGACGAATTGAAGGCTGACATCGAGAATAAACTCAAAGAAAAAGCGGAGCACGACTCCAAGATGTATGTGGAAGAAGCGGTGATCAACCAAGCGGTTGAGAACGCGACGATCGAGATTCCGGAAGCGATGATCGACAACGAGATCGAATTCCTGATGAACGACTTCAAACAGCGTCTGCAACAGCAAGGCATTCCGTTTGACGCGTACGTTCAGTTCACCGGCGCAACTGCCGAAGGCCTGAAAGACGAGTTCCGCGGTCAAGCGGTTAACCGTGTCCGCACCGGTCTGGTTCTGGAAGCGATCACCGCTGCAGAAGGAATCGAAGCGACCGAAGAAGAAATCAATACAGAGCTGGAGAAAATCGCTGCTTCCGCGAAGATGGAAGTGGAGCGCGTGAAGAGCATCCTCGAAGCGCGTGATCCGGGTCTGTCCAACCTGCACAACGATATCAAAACTCGCAAGACGATCGCAGTACTCGTTGAATCTGCGAAAGTTGAGTAGTTCCCACATATCGAAGTACCAATAGGTTCTGGAGGAAACAAGGCACTTTGCATAAAGGTGCCTTGTTTTTCCAAAATACATAATGCGAGTTCTTGATCGCAGTTGTCAGGGTGTCGCGGGGCACTTTACGTAAGGGAGGGTTACAATGTTCAAATTCAATGATGACAAAGGGCAACTGAAGTGTTCGTTCTGCGGCAAGACCCAAGACCAAGTGCGCAAACTGGTCGCCGGACCAGGTGTTTATATTTGTGACGAATGCATCGAGCTATGCAACGAAATCGTCGAAGAGGAGCTTGGCGAAGAGGAAGAGTTTGAGATGAAGGACATCCCGAAGCCGGGTGAGATTCGGGATATCCTTGATCAGTACGTCATCGGCCAGGATCAGGCGAAAAAGGCGCTCGCAGTTGCGGTGTATAACCACTACAAGCGGATCAACACGCAAGCGAAGAACGAAGAAGTCGAGCTGTCCAAATCGAACATCCTGCTGATCGGCCCGACCGGGAGCGGCAAGACTTTGCTCGCTCAGACGTTGGCGCGCATCCTGAACGTTCCGTTCGCCATCGCCGACGCAACCTCGCTGACGGAGGCGGGCTATGTCGGGGAAGACGTGGAAAACGTGCTGTTGCGCCTGATTCAAGCGGCAGATTACGATGTGGAGAAAGCGCAAAAGGGCATCATCTACATCGACGAGATCGACAAGATCGCCCGCAAGTCGGAGAACCCGTCGATCACGCGTGACGTATCGGGTGAAGGCGTGCAGCAGGCGCTGCTCAAGATCCTGGAAGGCACGACGGCCAGCGTGCCGCCGCAAGGGGGCCGCAAGCATCCGCACCAGGAGTTCATCCAGATCGACACGAAAGACATCATGTTCATCTGCGGCGGCGCATTCGACGGCATGGAGCAGATCATCAAGCGCCGGATGGGCGAAAAGGTGATCGGCTTTGGCCAGACCGACCAGAAGAAGGATGATCGTGAGTTCGTGCTGGCCCGCCTGATGCCGGAAGACCTCCAGCGCTACGGCTTGATCCCGGAATTCGTCGGACGTCTGCCGGTGCTGACCGCGCTCGAACCGCTCGACATCGAAGCGCTGAAGCGCATCTTGACCGAGCCGAAGAACGCGATCGTCAAGCAGTACAACCGTCTGCTCCAGATGGACAATGTCGAACTGGAGTTCACCGACGAAGCGCTGGAAGAGATCGCGAAAGAAGCGATCAAGCGCAAGACCGGTGCGCGCGGCCTGCGTGCGATCATCGAGTCGACGATGCTCGACGTGATGTTCGACCTGCCGTCCCGCGACGATGTGGTCAAATGCGTGATCACCAAAGAGTCGATCACCGACGGCATTGCGCCCTCTTTGATCACGCAAGACGGCAAAACCAAACAAGAAGAAACGGCCTAAACGGCCGCTCCACGAGAACCGATTCCAGCCTTTGGAGTCGGTTCTTTTTCATGTCGGCAAAGGTTTTACTTGGCTTTTCTGGGGACATACTAAATCCAATGCTACGGATCGTGAAGTTGAGGGGGGTACCTAAACGATGAGTTTCACCATGATCCTGAGTCTGGTGCAAGTGTTTTTTGCCGTTGTCATCGGGCTCTATTTTTGGAACCAGTTAAAAGCCCAGCAGAACAACCGCTCCGCCATTGAGAGCGAATCGAAAAAAGAGCTGGAGAAACTGCGCAAGCTGCGGGCGATCGCTTTGACCGAACCGCTGGCCGAAAAGACGCGCCCGGCCAAGTTTGAAGAGATCGTCGGGCAAGCTGACGGGATTAAAGCATTGCGCGCCGCGCTTTGTGGCCCGAACCCGCAGCACGTCATCATCTATGGACCGCCTGGCGTCGGGAAGACGGCTGCCGCGCGGCTCGTGCTGTCTGAAGCGAAAAAAAATACGGTGTCGCCGTTTGGCAAAGACGCCAAGTTTATCGAACTGGACGCCACCACCGCCCGCTTTGACGAGCGGGGCATTGCCGACCCGCTGATCGGCTCGGTGCATGACCCGATCTACCAAGGGGCAGGGGCGATGGGGATGGCGGGCATACCGCAGCCGAAGGCGGGGGCCGTCACAAAAGCGCATGGCGGCGTGCTGTTCATCGACGAGATCGGGGAGCTGCACCCGATTCAGATGAACAAGCTGTTAAAAGTGCTCGAAGACCGCAAAGTGTTCCTCGAGAGCGCCTACTACTCGTCTGAAGACAACCAGATTCCCAGCCATATTCACGACATCTTCCAAAACGGTCTGCCGGCCGACTTCCGCATGATCGGCGCGACGACGCGCACGGCCGATGAGATTCCGCCGGCGATCCGCTCGCGCTGCGTGGAGATCTTCTTCCGCGCCTTAAAGCCGGAGGAGATCAAATCGATCGTCACCACCGCCGCCAAAAAGATTCTGTTCGACATCGAAGAAGGCGCTGTACAGACGATCGCCAAATACGCCACCAACGGCCGCGAAGCGGTCAACGTGGTGCAGACGGCGGCCGGCATCGCGCTTGGCGAATCGCGCAAACATATCGCCACCGCCGATGTGGAGTGGGTGATCAACTGTTCACAGATCTCGCCGCGCCCGGAGAAACAGGTGCCGGACCTGCCGCAGGTCGGCTTTGTCAATGGACTTGCTGTTTACGGTCCGAACATGGGGATGCTCTTGGAGATCGAAGTCACCGCGACTTACGCTTCCGAAAAAGGCAAAGGCACGATCAACATCACCGGCGTCGTCGAAGAGGAGCAGACCAACGGCGGCGCGCGCAGCACCCGGCGCAAGTCGATGGCCAAAGGCTCGGTCGAAAACGTGATGACCGTGTTGCGCCGGACGTTGGATGTCGATCCGCTCGACTATGACCTGCACGTCAACTTCCCGGGCGGCATCCCGGTCGACGGCCCGTCGGCAGGCATCACGATGGCGACGGCGATCTACTCGGCGATCAAAGGCATCCCGGTCGACAACCGCGTGGCGATGACCGGCGAAGTCTCGATTCGCGGCTTCGTCAAGCCGATCGGCGGGGTGATCGCCAAAGTCGAAGCGGCGAAGCAGGCCGGAGCGACGCGCGTCGTCATTCCGAAAGACAATTGGCAGGACATCTTCAAAACGTTTGAAGGCGTCGAGATCATCCCGGTCGAGCGCATCGAGCAGGTGATCGACCTGTCGCTGATGCCGGAAGAGCTTTCGGAAAAAAGCGCGGTTGCTGCTCCCGCGCCTGCCAATCTGCTCACCGTTCCTTCGGTCAACATGTCGAAGCAAGCGCCATAGAATACACAACATGCATACGTGGGGAGCTGTTGAACTCCCCGCTTTTGCATGCAAGGGAACAAAGCACGGTTTTTTAATGGTCAGGATTAGACAAACAACATGCCTTACGGTACAATTGGCATACTAGCAAAAGCAGGTACTTTTTTCTTTTTCATGTGATGGAGGTGAACACGATGGGTATCAGCACGAAGCGCACCCTTCCGCTGTTGCCGCTGCGCGGACTTATCGTCTATCCCACCATGGTCATGCACTTTGACGTGGGTCGGGAAGTATCGGTCAAAGCGGTGGAACGGGCGATGGTTGGCGAAAATCTGATCCTCCTCGTCTCGCAGGTAGAAACTCATATTGATGACCCGGAGCCGGAAGATCTGTTTGATGTCGGCACTGTCGCCAAAGTCAAGCAAATGCTCAAGCTGCCCAACGGCACGATGCGCGTCATCGTCGAAGGCTTGAACCGGGCCAAAGTTGGCGGTTATGTGCAGACGGACGAATGCTATGTCGTCGAAGTGGAGGAACTGCCGGAGCCGGCCGACAACGACCCGGAGACGGAAGCGCTGATGCGCGCAGTTCTGCACCAGTTTGAACAATATATCAAGATCTCCAAGAAGATCACGCAGGAGACGCTGGCTGCCGTCACCGATATCGACGAGCCGGGCCGTCTGGCCGATGCCATCGCGTCGCACCTGACGCTGAAGATCAACGACAAGCAGGAGATTCTGGAAGCGGTCGATGTGAAAGAGCGTCTGGAGCGGCTGCTCAAGATCTTGTCTGACGAGCGCGAAGTGCTGGAGCTGGAGCGCAAGATCAACCAGCGCGTCCGCAAGCAGATGGAGAAGACGCAGAAGGAATACTATCTGCGCGAACAGATGAAAGCGATCCAGAAGGAACTGGGCGATAAGGAAGGCCGTGGCGGTGAAGCGGAAGAGCTGCGCGAGCTGGCCGCCAAGAAAAATCTGCCCGATGAAGTGCGCGAGAAAGTCGAGAAGGAGATCGACCGGCTGGAGAAAATGCCGACCACCTCGGCGGAAGGCGGCGTGATCCGCACCTACATCGACTGGATTCTGGCCCTGCCGTGGACAGAAGAAGGCGAAGAGGACATCGACATCATGCGCGCGGAAGAGATTCTCGACGAGGAGCATTACGGCCTCGACAAGATCAAGGAGCGCATTCTCGAATACTTGGCCGTGCAGAAGCTGGTCAAAAAGCTGAAAGGCCCGATCCTGTGTCTGGCCGGACCGCCCGGAGTGGGCAAAACGTCTCTGGCGCGCTCGATCGCCAAGGCGCTGAACCGCAAATTCGTCCGCGTGTCGCTCGGCGGCGTGCGCGATGAAGCGGAGATTCGCGGGCACAGAAGAACATACGTCGGCGCGATGCCGGGCCGTGTGATTCAAGGCATGAAGACGGCAGGCGAAAACAACCCGCTCTTCCTGCTCGACGAGATCGACAAGATGACGTCCGACTTCCGCGGCGACCCGTCGTCGGCGCTGCTCGAAGTGCTCGACCCGGAGCAAAACAACACGTTCAGCGATCATTACATAGAAATTCCCTATGACCTGTCCAAGGTCATGTTCATCACCACCGCCAACGTGCTGCACAACATCCCGCAGCCGCTGATGGATCGGATGGAAGTGATCTCGCTGTCCGGCTACACAGAGGTGGAGAAGCTGCACATCGTCAAGAACCACCTGCTGATCAAACAGCTGGAGAACCACGGTCTGCAGCCGGAGCAGGTGGAGATCACCGACGAGACGATCTATGCGGTCATCCGCGGCTACACCCGCGAAGCGGGTGTGCGCAACCTGGAGCGTCAGATCGCTTCGCTGTGCCGCAAAGCGGCGAAGCAGATCGTGTCCGGCGAAGCGGAACACGTGACGATCACGCCGGAGAACCTGCCCGACTATCTCGGCGGTGCGCGCTTCCGGCATGGCCTGGCGGAGAAGGAAGACCAAGTGGGCGTCGTGACCGGACTGGCGTGGACGGCTGTCGGCGGGGAGACGCTCTCCATCGAAGCGACCACCTATGCGGGCAAAGGCAAGCTGACTTTGACCGGCCAGCTCGGTGACGTGATGAAAGAGTCGGCGCAAGCGGCGTTCTCGTACATCCGCTCGCGTTCGGAAGCTTTGGGCGTCGATCCGAACTTCCTGGAGAAAAATGACATCCATCTGCACATCCCGGAAGGCGCGATTCCGAAAGACGGTCCGTCGGCGGGCATCTCGATGTGCCTCGCCCTGATCTCGCAGATGACCGGCGTTCCGGTGTCCCGCGAAGTCGCGATGACCGGCGAGATCACCTTGCGCGGCCATGTCCTGCCGATCGGCGGCGTCAAAGAGAAGTCCATGGCGGCCCATCGCGCAGGGATCAAGAAAGTGCTCCTGCCGATCGAAAACAAAAAAGACATTGAAGACATTCCGGAAACGGTCCGCAATGAGCTGCAGATTGTGCTCGTGGAACATATGGACGAAGTGTTGAAAGAAGCGTTGGTGCAAAACAAATGATGATTCGTGATGCCAAGTTTATCATTTCCGCCGTCAAGCCGGATCAATATCCGGAAGGCGACCTGCCAGAGGTAGCGCTGGCAGGCCGCTCCAACGTCGGGAAATCTTCCTTGATCAACCGGTTGTTGCATCGCCGCGGTTTGGCGCGCACATCGGGGACGCCGGGGAAAACCCAGCAGTTGAACTACTACCTGCTGAACGAAGACCTGTATTTTGTCGACCTGCCCGGCTACGGGTTTGCTAAGGTGCCAAAAGATGTCAAAGCCCAGTGGGGCAAGATGATCGGCACCTACCTCGACAAGCGGGAGAATTTAAAACTGGTCATGCAACTGATCGACATCCGCCATGCGCCGTCGAAAGAGGACGTGGAGATGTATCAGTACCTGGCCCACTACGCCCGCCCGCATGCGATCGTCGTCACCAAGGCGGACAAAGTAGCGCGGGGCCAATACCAGAAACATATCAAGATCATCAGGGACACGCTGAAGGTCTTGCCCGGCACGCAGATCATCCTCACCTCTGCGGACACGGGGCTCGGTAAGCAAGAAGTCTGGGATCTGATCGCCAAGCACATCGGTGTTGAAGAAATCATTCCGCCCTCCGGTTGATCCGGAGGGTTTTTGGTTTTTGCTGGGCGATAAACTTTTTTCATAAAAATGAAGGGTATCTCCGCCGGGCGTCGTCTATAGAGACAAACGGAAAGAAGCGGAGGAGTGGAGTACGATGAAACTGCATAAAAGCTGGGGCTACGCCCTGATCGTTTTCGGGCTGGTGCTGTTGACGGGAGCGATCGGCAAGCTGATCCACCTTGATGAATATGTGGCAGCAGAATTGAATCAACAATATGAAAACGGCCGCATCTACATCGACCAGAACATGGATCAATTTGGCGAGGAAATGGACCGTTTCGGCCAGAGCATGGAGCAACTGGCGGAAGGCTTCAGCGATGGACACTTGGTGACCGCTGCCGGGGAAGAGGTTGTAGAACTGCAGAACATTAAGCGTGTCACACTGGAAAACAATGTGGGACAGATCAAAGTGACGGCCGATCCGAAGGCGACAAAAGTTACCGTCAAATGGGTGAAGAAGCTGAACACGACCGACTCGAAAGAGGCGGCGGAACAGCGCCTCGAGGAGTTGCAGATCGGCATCAACCGCGTGGAAAATGAGACGTTGAACGTCGCGTCGGGCGGCTACTATGAAGAGAATTGGCTCAAGCGCTTCCGCATCGACTATGAGCTGATCGTGCCGCCAACATTGGCGGTTGAACTGCACTCGAAAGTCGGCGACATCACGACGGTCGGCCTGCAGGGCGATCTGCGTGTGGTAGCGAATGTGGCGAAGATCGACATTGACGGCTTTAAAGGCACGCTGAATGTGAAGAACAACACGGGGGCGATCTCGATCAAAGGCGGTCAGGCGATCCGCGAGCTTGAGGTCAACTCCAACGTCGGCGCTTTGACCGTGCAGTTGGCGGAGCAGGCGAACGTTACCGTTGATGCGAAAACGAACGTCGGCGCTCTTGACAGTCAGTTCCCGCTCAACGAACGCCGCACCGGCCCGAGCAAATCGGTCCAAGGCCAAATCGGCCAAGGCGGCGGCCAAGTCAACCTGAACACTAACACCGGGTCGATCGTCATCCTCAAGCAAACGGCCGAACCGACCACCCCGGAGAAGCCGGCAACGACAGACAAACCGGCAGCGAATGACAAGCCGGCAACGCCGACCCAACCGGCAGGAAACAACAAGCCGGCAACGCCGACCCAACCGGACGGAAGCAACAAACCGGCAACCACGACCTAACCGACAGGGAGCAACAAACAGATAACGCCGACCCAATCTGCAGGAACGCTGACAGCGGCAACGAAGCATCGCTTCGTGCCAACGACGGCAAGCGAGACAAGCAAATTGCCAGCAGGCAAACCCTATCCCCCCATGAAAAAACCTCTTGCGCCGTCAGGCGTAAGAGGTTTCTTTAGGTGAGTCTTCTTCATGGCTGCCTCCGAGTTCGGCGACCAGCATGCCGCCGAGGATGAGCAGGCAGCCGATCACCTGCAGCGTCCCGAGGCGGTCGCCCGCCCACAGGTAGCCGGTCAGCGCCGCAAACACCGGTTCGGTGGCGAAGATCAGCGCCGTGCGCGTCGGCGTGGTGAACTTCTGGAACTGGTTCTGCGCGACGAACGCAAACGCCGTCGCGATCACCGAACAGATCAACAGCGCCGAGAACACGGTGATGTCAAACAGCACATCCTTGCTGAACGACGCCCCGACATCCTCGAACAGCAGCCCGCCGATCATGTTGAACACGCCACAGGAAACGACCTGCACAAACGCAAACGGCAAAGCATGATACCGCGCCGTAAATTTCCCGACCAGCGTGATATGCAACCCGTAACAGATCGCGCAGCAGAAGACCAGCGCGTCACCCAAGTTGATCTGAAACTGGTTGAGCGACAGCATGGCCAGCCCGGCGGTCGCGATGACAACGCCGACCACCGCATTGCGCTTCAGCTTCTGGCGCAGGAGCCAGAGTGCGAACAGCGGCACCATCACCACCGACAGTCCGGTGATGAATCCGGCGTTCGACGCGGTCGTGTAGAGCAGCCCGAACGTCTGAAACGCATACCCGCCGAACAGCAGCAAGCCGATCCCGATCCCGATCATCCACAGTTGCCGGGTCAGTTCTTTCAGCGTCTCCCGATAAAACACCGCCATGATCAAAAAGAGAATCAGTGCTGCGACCAGAAAACGCACGCCCAAAAAGGTGAACGGCGGCATCTTTTCTATCGCTTCTTTGACCAGAACAAACGTAGCGCCCCACGTAAACGTGACGAAGAGCAGCACGAGGTCGGCCAGCCTTTGTTTTTTCATGTCTTGATGCCCCTCCACCGCTGTCAGTCTAGTACCAACATTACTGAACGGCGGAGATTTCGTCAACGCAAGAAAAGACCGCCTGGCCACAGGCAGTCTTTTTTGTCTGTCAATTGCGCCATTGCAGCGAGCGGTGCTCAAAATAAGCAACGGCGTGGTACATGATCGTCGAGACGATGAGTATCACGAACAAGGCGAGCATGACCAGCGTCAGGTTGAACACTTGGAAGCCGTAGATGATCAAGTAGCCGAGCCCGGCTTGCGCGACGAGGAACTCGCCGACGATCACGCCGACCCAGGACAGGCCGACATTGACTTTCAGCGTGGACAGGATCGTCGGCAGCGACGCCGGAAAGACGACTTTTTGAAACACCTGCCAGCGCGAGCCGCCAAAGGTGTGCACCAGCTTGATCATGTTCGCATCGACATCGCGAAACGACGTGTAGACGACGATCGTCGTGATCACCACGGAGATCGCCAACGCCATCATCACGATCGACAGAAAGCCTTGCCCAAACGCCACGATAAAAATCGGACCGAGCGCCACTTTCGGCATCGAGTTGAAGATGACGATGTACGGGTCGAGCACCCGCGCCAACACCGGCGAGGCCCAGATCACCACGGCGAGCAGGGTGCCGGCCAGCGTGCCGAGCACAAAGCCGACGACCGTCTCCCAGACGGTGATCCACGTGTGGTGAAGCAGCGTCCCGTCGCTGAGCATGGTCAGGAACTGTCCCCAGACTTTGGACGGCTGCGAGAAGATGAAGCTGTTCACAAAGCCTTGACGGGCGCCGACCTCCCACAAGACCAGAAAGACGGCGGCGATCAGCAACTGCACAGTGACAATCCCGATCGTCGTCAGGCGCTTCTTGCGCAGAAAAGCGGCGTGGTCGGGCGTCTTGGCGCCGCGGGTCAAGAGATTAGTCTTCATCTTGCAGATCCCCCCAGACGTCACGGAACAGGGCGTGGAACTTGGCGTGCTCCCGCGCTTCAAACGGGGTGAGCTCGCGGATTCCTTCCGGGATGGTGTATGTGCTTTTGATGCTGCCGGGGTTCTTGCTCATCACGAAGACGCGGTCGCACATGGCGATCGCTTCACCCAAGTCGTGCGTGACCAGAACGCCGGTCAGCCCTTTTGCTTTCAGCGTAGTCTGAATCAGCTCTTCGAGCTGCAGTTTGATCTGATAGTCGAGCGCCGAAAACGGCTCATCGAGCAGGATCACTTGCGGATTGGCGGCCAGGGTGCGGACGAGCGCGACGCGCTGGCGCATCCCGCCGGAGAGCTGGTGCGGGTATTTGTCTGCCGTTTCCGCCAGCCCCATCTCACGAAGCAGCACGAGCGCCTGCTCGGTGTTGGCTTGCGTTTTCTTGCCCTGTATCTCCAGTCCGAGCAGGATGTTGCCGCGGATCGTGCGCCATGGCAGCAGATAGTCCTGCTGCAGCATGTAGCCGACTTCGGGGGACGGTCCTGCGACCGGATAGGTGTTGACGCGCACCTCGCCCTGCGTCGGAAAGAGCAGTCCTGCGATCAGGGAGAGGATCGTGCTTTTGCCGCAGCCGCTCGGCCCGACCAGCCCGATCAGTTCGCCTTCCTGCACGGCAAATTCGATGCCCTGAAGCGCCGTCGTTTCGCCGGAGACGGTGATGTACTTTTGATTCACTCCTGTAAACGAAATCGCTGCCATCGCCTTCACCTCACTTTGAAGATTTCTTACAGCCTATGGGCGGTGCCCAATTTTGGTGCAAGGAAATCATGTCTTTCCTTGCCTGTCCAGGTATAAAGCAGGAAAAAAGAGAGAAGATAGTAGGGAAACCCATATTTCTCCTCTCCTTTTCTTGATAGCCTCTTCTCAAAATGAGAAGAGGCTCTTTTTTACAAGTTCTGACTGTGTGAGCTTGCTCCTAGTTTGCTTTCGCTTTTTCTGCGAAAGTGGTGTTCACAAGGTCGGTATACGTGACGTCCGATTTCAGTTCGCCGGCGTCTTTCATGATTTTTTTCATGTTGTCAAATTCCTCCTGGTCGATCAGCGGGTCTTTGGCCCAGCCGTCCGACTCCTGATAGCGCTTGACGACGGCGGCGACGATCTCCGGGTCGACGCCTTCGAAGTAGGGGAGGATGATCTTGGCGACTTCTTGCGGCGTGGCGGAGTGGACGAAGTTTTGGGCTTTTTGCACAGCGTTGGTGAATTTCTGGAAGGTCGCTGGCTCAGACTTGATCGTACTGGATTTGGCCATGAACACCGTATAGGGCAGCTTGCCGGAATTTTTGCCGAAAGAGGCGACAACATGGCCCTGGCCCGCTTTTTCCAAGATCGCGCCGCTCGGCTCAAACGCCTGCAGGAAGTCGCCGGTGCCGGACGCGAAGGCGGTCGCCTGGTTGTCGAACGTGATGTTCTGGATGATGTTGACGTCTTGGAACGGCTGCAGGCCGTTTTGCTTCTGGACGTATTCGGAGACCATCTCCGGCATCGAGCCTTTGCGCGATCCGATCAGGCTCTTGCCTTTGAGCATCGACCAGTCCCAGTTGTCGATCTTGTTGCGGGCGACGACAAACGAACCGTCGCGCTGGGTGACTTGAGCGAAGTTGACGACCGGGTCGCCGGCGCCTTGCTGCTGGACGTAGACGGTCGTCTCCGCGCCGATCAGCGCCACGTCTGCCTGGTCGGCCAGCAGCCGCGTCATCGCTTTGTCGCCGCCCCAGGCGGTGTCGAGCTTGACGTCGAGGCCTTCTTCTTTGAAATAGCCTTTTTCGATCGCGACATATTGCGGCGCGTAGAAGATCGAGCGGATCACTTCGGTGACCCGCACTTCCTGCAGATCGCCTGCATCGCCGCCGCTCGGAGAGCAGGCGGTCACAGTGAGCGCAGCGGTGATCAAGCCGGCTGCGGCTACTTTTTTCCAACGTTTCTGCACAGTCCCAGACCTCCTGTTTTCTAGAAGTTGATAGACAGTGTATGTCTGGGCGTTTGTCTTGGTGAATGAGCGGGATGATTTGTCGAAGGTGACAAAAAGATGTCATATTTCGTCCGTGAGTTGTACGGGAGCTGTGATATAATGGGGATGTTTGTATTGGACGGAGAGCTAAATGTAACAGAACATGCGGCTTTTGAGATAGATAAGGGAGTGAGAGAGAATGTACATCATGGTCGTGGGGCTGAACTTTCGGTCGGCTCCTGTTGAGATTCGCGAGCGGTTCGCCCTCCCGGCCGATGGTCTGGGGGATGCGGTCTCGCGTCTGAAGCAAAGCGGCCGCATAGCGGAAGTGGTGCTCGTCTCGACGTGCAACCGCACCGAGGTGTATGCCGTGGTGGAGGAGCGGATCGACGGGCAGGATGAGATCTACAAATTCTTGAGCGAAATGTCGGGTGTGTCGCGACAAGCTTTTTTGCCGCACCTGTACCAATATGGGGAAGGCGATGCGGTGCGCCATCTGTTCCGCGTCGCGTCCGGTTTGGATTCGATGGTGCTTGGCGAGACGCAGATTTTGGGACAAGTACGCCAAGCTTTCCTGTTTGCACAGGAGCTGCAGGCGACCGGACCGATTTTTAACAACCTGTTCCGCCGGGCGGTCACCGTCGCCAAGCGCGCGCACGCCGAGACGAAGATCGGCGAGAACGCCGTCTCGGTCTCTTATGCGGCGGTCGAGCTGGCGAAGAAGATCTTCGAATCGCTCGATCAGAAGACGGTCTTGATCATCGGGGCGGGCAAGATGAGCGAACTGACGGCGAAGCATCTCAATGCCAACGGGGCGACCCGGGTGCTGGTCGTCAACCGCACCTATGAGCGGGCGAAAGAGCTGGCCGACAAGTTTCACGGCAAGGCGCTCGATCTGAACTCGCTGGACCTCGCGCTGAAGGAAGCGGACATCGTCGTGTCCTCGACCGGGGCGGAAGGTTATGTGGTGACCCGCGAACATGTGCAGGCGACGATGAAGCAGCGCCGCCATCGTCCGCTGTTCTTGATCGACATCGCCGTGCCGCGCGACCTCGATCCGGAGATGAGCAAGATCGACAACGTGTTCCTCTATGACATCGACGATCTGGAAGGCGTGATCAAGGTCAACATGGCCGAACGCCAGAAGGAAGCGGAGAAGGTCGGGGAGATCATCGGCGAAGAGCTGGCGGCGTTTAAAATGTGGCTCAATCAGCAGGAAGCGATCCCGCTGATCCACAAGCTGCGGGAAAAAGCGCTGGCGGCGCAGTCGAACCTGATGCACAACCTGCTCAACAAGATGCCGAACCTTTCGGAAAAAGAAGTGCATACGGTCAACAAACTGACCAATGCGATGGTCAACCAGTTGATCCATGAGCCGATCAAGCAGGTCAAAGAGATGGCGGGCGAGCGGGAAGCCGAGCTGTATCTGGAGGCGTTCACCCGCATCTTCGGGCTCGAAGACGAGCAGAAAGAGCAGCAGAAGGCGGCGCAGGCGGAAGTGCGCCAGATGACCGCCGTCATCGCCGCCGCCACCCGCCAGATCGAGCAGTCCCGCCAGGAAGAAGCGGCATCTTCAGGCGCCAAGCGCTCTTTGCTGTCACGAATCGGATCGCGCTAAGCCCGCATGATGTCGTTCGGACGCTCACATTGGAACCAGCCAATGGCAGGCTCGCAGGGGTGTACGATTCCGTGTATCGCGGGCAACTGGTATTGGAGGCGAATGGGCCGGGATGCTGTTGGGTGCGTGTGCTGTTCCTGCAGTCGCCGGATGGTTTGATACCTGATTCAGACTGGCAAGAAGGAGGTGTTCATCATGCCGAAGAGTCTGTTGATGTATGATTTGATGGTCTTTTTCTACGCGATTGCCGTCGTGTTGTATTTTTGGGATTTCGTTGCGCATCGCCGGACGCTCAACCGCGTCGCGTTTGGCCTGCTGGCCGCGGTGTGGGGGCTGCAGACTTCGTTTTTCCTGACCCGGATGACGGAGGTCGGCTATGTGCCTTTGGTGACATCGTTTGAGACGACACTCTTTTTCTCATGGCTGCTTATTTCCTTTTCACTTGTGATCAACTATTTCTATAAAATCGACCTGTTTGCATTCTTCACCAACGTCATCGGTTTTGCGATGGTGGTGTTCGATCTCTTCACCGGCGAAGGCGGTGTCCGCATCGGCGAGAACTTGCAAGGCGACCTGCTCGTCCTGCACATCACGCTGGCCTTCCTCAGCTACGCGGCCTTTTCCATCTCGTTCATCTTCTCGATCATGTACCTGATCCAATCGAAGATGCTCAAGGAAAAGCGCTGGAACAACATGTTCCGCCGCATGCCGGCGCTCGACAAGCTCGATGCCTTTACGTTCCGCCTGATCATCGTCGGGTTCCCGCTGCTGCTCGTGGCGATGATCCTCGGGGGGAACTGGTATTACATGCAATTTGGCTCGATCCTGATCCTCGACGCCAAGCCGCTCGTCTCGGTCGTGCTGCTCGGGCTGTATGTGGCCTGGCTGTACCTGCGCACCGCCAGCGGCTGGTCGGGGCGTAAGCTGGCATGGTGGAACGTCGCATCGTTTGGACTGGTCATCATCAACTACCTGTTTGTCGGCACCTATTTCTCCGGGTTCCATAGCTGGTAAGCGATGCTGTACGGCGCATTTTTACAACTTGCGGGACGCAGTTGTCTCGTTGTCGGAGGGGGCCCGGTGGCTGAGCGCAAGATCACCGGGCTTCTCGATTGCCAGGCCGATGTGACGGTGATCGCCCCGAGTCTCACCCCGCCGCTGTTGAAGTTGGCGGAACATGGTACACTACAGTGGAAGGCACGTCCGTATCGGGCGGGCGACGCCGCCCCTTTCTTCCTGATCATCGCCGCCACCTCTTCCCGCGACGTCAATCGCGCCGTCTGCGCGGAAGGGGAGCAGCACGGTCGGCTGGTCAACGTCGTCAACGACCAGTCGATCGGCAATCTGACCGTTCCGGCGCTGCTGCGGCGCGGGCCGCTCACGGTGGGCATCTCCACGTCGGGGGCGGCGCCAGTCGTGGCCAAAAAGCTGCGCGAGGAGCTGGAGGCGTTTTTCGGACCGGAGATTCAACAGTTTTTACATCTGATGGCAGACGCCCGCACGCGCATTCTGGCCGAAGTGCCGGATGGAGCGGAGCGTGCGGACCTGCTGCGTAAATTGGCTAATTCAGAACTGCTGCAGCTCCTGCGCGCAGGCCGCACGGCCGAAGCGCACGAGCTGCTCGAACGCATACTAGGGGGACGCGGATGATGAAGCATATTGTAGTCGGGACTCGAAAAAGTCCGCTGGCGCTGACCCAGACCGAATGGGTTATGGCAAAGTTGAAAGAGCATCACGCAGGGCTTGAGATCGGCATGGAGAAGATCGTCACCAAAGGCGACCGCATTCTCGATGTCACGCTGTCCAAAGTGGGCGGGAAAGGCCTGTTTATCAAGGAGATCGAACAGGCGATGTACGAGAAGAAGATCGACTTCGCCGTACACTCGCTGAAAGATATGCCGACCGAGATGCCGGAGGGGCTGATGCTGGTCGCGATCACCGACCGTGAAGATCCGCGTGACGTGGTGATCACCCGCAGCGGCAGCACGTTTGCCGACCTGCCGATCGGCGCGCGCGTCGGCACCTCGTCGCTGCGCCGCGCGGCCCAGCTGCGACATGCCCGCCCGGACATCGAGATCGTCTCTGTGCGCGGCAACATCAACACCCGTCTTGCCAAGCTGGAAGAGCTGGAGCTCGATGCGATCGTGCTGGCAGCTGCCGGCCTCGAGCGTATGGGCTGGGCGGACAAGATCTCCGAGCGTTTGTCGACCGAGCTGTGCATCCCGGCGGTCGGGCAAGGCGCGCTGGCGATCCAGTGCCGCTCCGAAGACGAGAAGATCCGTGAGATCCTGTCGGTGCTGGACAGCGAACACACCCGCCGCATCGTCACCGCGGAGCGCACCGTGCTCGGCCGGCTCAACGGCGGCTGCCAGATTCCGATCGGCGCGTTTGCCGAAACGACGGGCGGCGAGCTGAAGCTGACCGGGATCGTCGGTTCGTCCGACGGTCTGACCCTGCTCAAAGAGACGGCGACCGGCACCGATCCGGTGGCACTGGGTCACGCGGTTGCGGAGCGGCTGATCGAAAAAGGCGCCGGCGAGATTCTCGCCAAGGTGCGCGAGGAGATCGCGCAGTGAGTGCGGCCGCCGCGAAGCCATTCCTCGGCAAGCGCATCGTTGTCACCCGTTCGCGCAGTCAGGCCAGCGAGTTGAGCCGGATGATCGAGGAGCTCGGAGGCATTCCCGTTGAGTTCCCGGTGATCCGCACCGACTGGCCGGATGACCTCGAGCCGCTCGACCGGGCGCTGTCCCGGCTCGGCGAGTTCGACTGGATCATCTTGACCAGCGTGACGGGCGTGGAAATGTTTTTCGAGCGAATGAAACAAACTAAGCACGTGCTGCCGCCGGACGCGCGCGCGCGCTTTGCCGCGGTCGGCAGCAAGACGGCGGCGGCGATCGAGCGACACGGCGTGCCGGTCGCGGTGACAGCGGAGGAGTTTGTCGCCGAAGGGCTGCTCCGCGCTTTGGACGATCAGGTGCAGCCGGGGCAGCAGGTGTTGTTTCCCCGCGCCAACATCGCCCGCAAGCTGCTGCCCGATGCAATGCGTGCCAAAGGGTGTCTCGTGACGGAGGTCGACGCGTACCAGACGCTCGCTGTCACCGATGAAGTTCCGGCATTGGTTCGCGCTTTCCAGGCGAACGAGATTCACGCGGTCACGTTCACATCGTCGTCCACCGTGAACAACTTCCTTGCCGCTTTGCAGGGGCACGACTGCCAGTCGCTGCTCCAAGGCGTGGTGCTGGCCGCGATCGGCCCGATCACGCAAGAGACGGCGGAACGCCACGGGCTGACGGTCGATGTGACGGCCGATACATATACGATTCCAGGGCTGGTCGAAGCGCTCGACCGCTTTTTCACCGCCAGCCATTAGGGGGACCTGCAGATGAACCATCTTGAATTCCACCGCCACCGCCGCCTGCGCAGCTCGGCAGGCATCCGCGCGATGGTGCGCGAGAACCATGTGACCGTAAACGATCTGATCCATCCTTTGTTTGTCGTCGAAGGCAGCAACATCAAGCATGAGATCCCGTCGATGCCAAACGTCTTCCACTTCTCGCTGGACAACTTCCGCCGTGAAGTGAACGAAGTGTCGGAGCTCGGCATTCAGTCGATCATCCTGTTTGGCGTACCGGACCATAAAGACGAATGCTCGTCTCAAGCGTATGCGGAAGAAGGCATCGTCCAAAAGGCGATCCGCGTGGCCAAGGAAGAGAACCCGAACCTCGTCATCACCACCGACGTGTGCCTTTGCCAGTACAACCCGGCGGGACACTGCGGTATTGTCGAAAACGGCGAGATCCTGAACGATCCCTCCTTGGAGCTGATCGCCAAGACTGCGCTGTCGCACGCGCAGGCCGGCGCTGACATCGTCGCGCCGTCCGACATGATGGACGGCCGCATCGCGGCGATCCGCCACACGCTCGATCAGAACGGCTTCCTGAACGTACCGGTGATCTCCTATGCGGTGAAATACGCGTCCGCCTACTACGGCCCGTTCCGCGAAGCGGCCCACTCCACGCCGGCGTTCGGTGACCGCAAGACTTATCAGATGGACCCGGCCAACTCCCGCGAGGCGCTGCGCGAAGCGGCGTCCGACGTGGCGGAAGGCGCCGACATGCTGATGGTCAAGCCGGCGTTGTCCTACATGGACATCATCCGCCAACTGCGCGACAACTGGGATTTGCCGATCGTGGCCTACAACGTGTCGGCCGAATATGCGATGGTCAAAGCGGCCGCTCAGAACGGCTGGATCGACGAACGCGCGCTGGTGATGGAGACGATGACCGGCTTCAAGCGCGCCGGCGCCGATCTGATCCTGACCTATTTCTCGAAAGACATTGCAGGCTATCTGAAAGCAGGCTATTGATCCCGGAGGTGTCCTCATGCATAAAGGCTACGAACGTTCCAAAGCGGCATTCGCCGAAGCGAAACAGATCATCCCGGGCGGCGTCAACTCCCCGGTCCGCGCTTTTCGCGGCGTAAAAGGCGACCCGGTATTTATCGAGCGCGGGTTCGGCTCGAAGATGGTCGATATCGACGGTAATGAATACATCGACTACTGCTTGTCCTGGGGTCCGCTGATTCTTGGTCACGCCCATCCGGACGTGATCTCCGCTGTGCAGGAGATGGCGGTCAAAGGCACATCCTTTGGCGCACCGACCGAACTGGAGACGGAGATGGCCCAACTGGTCACCCAGATCATGCCGTCGATCGAAGTGGTGCGCATGGTCAACTCCGGCACGGAAGCGACGATGTCGGCGCTGCGCTTGGCGCGCGGCTATACCAAGCGCAACAAGATCCTCAAGTTCGAAGGCAACTACCACGGTCATGCCGACTCCCTGCTGATCAAGGCCGGATCCGGTGTGGCGACGCTCGGCCTGCCCGATTCGCCGGGCGTGCCGGAGTCGGTGGCGTCGAACACGCTGACCGTGCCGTTTAACGATATCGAAAGTCTGAAGCGGGCGTTCGAATCTTTCGGCGAGGACATCGCAGCGGTCATCCTTGAGCCGATCGCCGGCAACATGGGCTGCGTGCTGCCGAAAGACGGCTACCTGCAGGAAGTGCGCAACATCACCAAGCAATACGGCGCACTGCTGATCTTTGACGAGGTCATGACCGGCTTCCGCGCTGCGTACGGCGGCGTGCAGTCTCTGTACAACATCGAGCCGGACCTGACCACGCTCGGCAAAGTCATCGGCGGTGGTCTGCCCGTCGGCGCATATGGCGGCAAGCGCGAGATCATGGAGATGATCGCGCCGGCCGGCCCGATCTATCAGGCGGGTACTTTGTCCGGCAACCCGCTGGCGATGACCGCAGGTCTGGTCACGCTGAAGAAGCTTGGCGAACCGGGTGCATACGAGCGTCTGGAGTCGATGGGCAAACGCCTCGTCGAAGGCTTCCTGGCGACAGGGAAAGAGCTCGGCATTCCGGTGACCGGAGCGTATGTCGGCGGGATGATGGGCACGTTCTTCTCCGAGCAGGAAGTGGTCAACTATGACACGGCGAAGCAATGCGATCTCGACCGCTATGCGAAATATTTCCACGAAATGCTCAAGCGCGGCGTGTACCTCGCGCCGTCGCAGCTGGAGGCAGGTTTCCTGTCCCTGGCGCACACCGATGCGGATATCGACCGCACGCTGGAAGCGTCCCGCGAATCGATGAAACAGCTGTAAACAGTAAGACTGCCGCCTGTTCTGGTTCACGAACAGGTGGCTTGCTTTTTTTCAACGAGGAGGGATAGGCGGATGAGCGGAAACGACACAACCACGACGCAGAAGCCGCAGGGCGCACTTTTGTGGCTGCAGAGCTTGCAATGGATGGTCTTTTTCTTAGCAAATACGATCGCGGTGCCGATTGTGGTCGGCGCGGCGTTTGACATGTCGGCGGTGGAGATCTCATCGTTTGTGCAGCGGATGCTGCTGGCGACCGGGATCGCGACGCTGATCCAGATCTTCTTCGGCCACCGCCTGCCGCTGATCGAAGGCGCGGCGGGTATGTGGTGGGCGCTCTTTCTCATCATGGGCGCGATGGCAGTACCGGGCGAAAAGGGACTTGTGCTGCAGCAGTTGGAGATGGGCTTGATCGTCTCCGGGATCGCGCTGCTCATTCTGAGCCTGTTGCCGGTCATCGGCCGGGTGCGGGAGCTGTTCACGCCGATCGTGACGGGCGTCTATTTGATGCTGCTCTGCTTCTCGCTGACCGGCTCCTTTTTCAAAGGGATGCTCGGCGTCTCCCGCTTTGGGCATGTCGACTGGCGCCTGGCGCTCTTGTCTTTGTTCATCGTGGTCACCGTGCTGACGATTTCGTTGAAAGGGAAGGGGATCTTGCGGAGCATGGGGCCGTTCCTCGGCATCGGGCTTGGCTGGATCTTGTTCACGCTGATCGGCTTCGGTGAGCGGGAAGCGCTGGCCGGTGCGGACATGGCGTGGTTTGCACTGCCGGAACTGTTTGCATGGGGGGCGCCGGTGTGGGATATAGGCGTGGTAGTGACATCGGTGCTGACCGGGGTAATCTTGATCTCCAACGTTATCGCATCGATCGTCGTGATCGGCAATGCGCTTGGCATCGAGCCGGATGCGGCGACGTACCGGCGCGGGGTGTTCGGCAACGGGGTCTCCTCGATCCTGGCCGGTCCGCTGTCTGTCGTCGGTCCGGTGCCGTTGTCCGTCTCGGCCGGGTTCATGATGACCACCGGTCTGCGGGCGCGACTGCCGTTTGTGATCGGGGCGGTGCTGATCGCGGTGAGCGGGCTGTTCCCGTTCGTCGGGAAATTTTTCGCCACCTTACCGTCCGAAGTGGCGTATGCGGCGCTGTTTACGCCGTTCGCCCAGATGATCGGCTTTGGCGTGCGCGACCTGATGGGGGTGGAAGGGAGCAACCGCAACCTGCTCGTCATCGGCATCTCGCTGATGATCGGTGTCGGCGTGATGTTCCTGCCGCCAGACAGCTTGAGCTCGCTGGCCCCATGGCTGCGCAACATCGTCGCCAACGGCCTGCTGGTCGGGCTGATCGCCTGTCTGCTCTTGGAACATGTGATCTTTCGGAAAGAAAAAAGCGACTCCTGAGGGAGTCGCTTTTTTTCTTAGTAGCAGACAAATGCACAAGAATCTTGCGTAACGCCCGGTCGCAGTTGCGGGGTGTTGACTTGCACAACTTGAACATCCAGATCAAAATTTTCCATGTGTACGATCTCCTTTCCAGATTTGAATTTTCTAAATTTACAAGCAGTTCTTACGCCAGGGTCAGATCTTCCGGGTAGCAGACGAATGCGCAAGAAGTTTGCGTGACGCCCGGCATCACCTTGGTGGTGGTGATTTGTTCGATTTGAACATCCAGATCGAAGAAGTTTTCCATCAGAATCGCTCCTTTCTTTTATTTAAACTCGTGAACTTACTCGCAAACGAATGCGCAGGAACCTTCCGCAGTTTCGATCGTGTTCATGGCGACATCAGCGGTGTTCAACTGCGTGATTTGCACATCCAGATCAAAGAAGTTTTCCATTAGAAAATCTCCTCTCTCGCATGAGATTTAAACAGCATCGCAAACAAATGCGCAAGAACCAACGGCGGTCCGCACAGCTGCTGCTTCTGCGATCGCTTCTTGCTCAACTTGCACGTCCAGATCGAACATTTCCATCATGATAACCTCCTTTCCTCTTAACTGATTTTCTAATTAAAATATAATTCAAAAGATTTCAGTTGTCAACATTTAAACCCGACTCACAACGAAAGAACAATACCCCAAACAAAACTACGACAAAAAGCGTGCAGACATCGTACCGCTCAGTACTTTGTCTACACGCTGTTCGCATGCAGGAGTTGTATGTCTTACGCCAGGGTGAGATCCGGATAGCAGACGTATGCGCAAGTATCTTGCGTTTCGCCCGGCATGATCGCATCGTTGATGACTTGCTCGATTTGAACATCGAGATCAAACAACTTTTCCATCACGCGACCCCTTTTTAGTACGAATCATCGTTGCAGACTTCCCCGCAAGAATCTGTCGTTTCGGCGGGCATGATCAATTGGGTATTGATTTGCTCGATCGTCAAATCAAGGTCAAAGAGCTTTTCCATCAGCGGACACCCCCTTTTACAAAGTACCCGTTGGGTCGCAATGATCGGCGCAAGAATCTTGCGTTTCGGTCCTAATAGCATCGTTGTTGCTGGCGTGCTGGATTTGCAAATCAAGATCAAAAAGCTTTTCCATCTGGGATATCCCCCTTTTTACAGAAAGGTGCCGCACATGTTCTCGCAAGTAATGTAAGAAGTAATGAAGGTCGCTGAAGCGTTTACTTCGATAACTTGAACTTGAACGTCAAGATCAAACAGTGTTTCCATCGTCGTGTCACCTCCTTTCGAATTTTATATATTATATTTTAATTAAAATATAATTCATAATAATTGTTGTGTCAAGTTTTACTTTTAGTCAGATAAAAGCGACTCCACAGCACCCGAGCGGGTGCTGTGGAGTCGCTAGGCAAGTATTTTAATTAGAATTCGTCGCAAACGAATGCGCAGGAACCGACAGCAGTTTCGATGTAATCGAGTTCACCGTTCACTTGCGAGATTTGCACGTCAAGATCGAAAATCTTTTCCATGACCAACCCCCCTCTCATTTCGTAGTCAGGATCGGTGAAGGAATTACTAGTACGGTTCGCAAACAAATGCGCAAGATCCCACAGCGGTACGCGCTGCTTCTGCTTCGTGCGCCTCATGCGCGACTTGCACGTCAAGATCGAATAAGTTTTCCATGTTCTGCACCTCTTTTCTTGAGAGTTTGACTGTATTTCAGCTGTTATTCTTTAGTTAAAATATAATTCATAAGGAAGGGCATGTCAAGTTTTAGTATCAGAAAATTATAAAACTTTAGCTAGTGAAACTTTTCCTTTTTCCGGCTCGGCAGTATATTAGATGATAAGACTTGTCAGTCATTTCAAAAAGGAGGCGAACGATTGTCGATAAACACTGATTCAAACAGAAAATGCCCGGCTGTTGCATAGGCAACGGCCGGGCATTTATCTGCGTTTGATGAGCGGAGCTGACTACGGCTTCTTCCAGTCTTTTTTGAACTTCTCCGGGTTCTTGTTCACTTCGATCATCTTTTTGACGATGGTCAGGAAGATAAACACGAACAGGGCGCCGACGAAGCCGATCACCGCAAACAAGGAGGCGTAGTTGAGCAGTCCGGATGCAAACGGGCCGGCAAAACCGCCCCAGATCAGGCCGAGTCCGAGGTAGGAGTACAAGAAGGTCACGATCATCGCCCACCACATCGAACGGCGGGTCTGCATGATCAGCGTGACGATTGCGCCGAGGATCAGGATCGTCCCCGGATTGACCAGTGCGACTTTGACGGTCGTATAGGAAGCGGGCAGAACGGACAAGTCTCCGCGGTTCATGTAGCCAAACGGCACGAACAAGAGCGGGATCATAGCAAGGCCAAGCAGGATCAACAGTTTATAACGCATTTTCATACCGATACGGTCACCTCATCCCTCATCTTATCACAGGTGCGGCTGCAGACTCTGCAACAATTCTGCGAAATCGTCCGGGTACGGCGCTTCCGCTTCCACCAACTGACCGGTGATCGGGTGCGGGAAGCGCAAATAGCGGGCGTGCAGCGCCTGCCGCCCGATCCGCTCCGTCGGGCCGAAATAGAGCTCGTCCCCGAGCAGCGGATGCCCGAGCCAGGCCAGATGCACGCGGATCTGATGGGTGCGCCCGGTGTGCAGTTTGGCTTTGAGCAGCGTCACATCGGCAAACCGCTCCAACACCCGATATTCGGTCTGCGCCGGTTTGCCGGTTTTGGAGACGCGGCGCCGGGTCGGATGGCTGCGGTCGCGCCCGATCGGCTGGTCGATCAGCCCTTTGTTCGCGGCGACGACACCGGTGACCAGCGCGTGATACTCGCGGGAGATCTTGCGCTCGGTGAGCATCGCGTCGAGCAGCCTGTGCGCGATCTCATGCTTGGGAAACATGACCGCTCCGGACGTCTCCTGATCGAGCCGGTGCAGCACGCGGCACCGCGTCTCCAGTCCCTGCATCTGGTAGTGAAAGGCGAGGGCACCTAGCAGCGTGTCGGACTCGCCCGGTTCGTTGGGGTGCACTTTCATCCCGGCCGGTTTGTTGACGACGAGCAGATGGTCATCTTCATACAGCACGTCGAGCAGGTCGTAGGACATATCGACCCCATAAGGCTCTTCGGGGAACATCACGCAGCGTACGCGGTCGCCCGCTTTTACCACCGCTTCGAGTGCGGCCGGCTCTTTTCCGAGCAGCACCGCCCGTTTGTGCATCAATTCCAGGGCCGCTTTTTCCGGGAGTCCCGCTTCCGCCAGCAGCAGGTCGCCGACGGTGCTGCCCTCCTGCTTTTTGGTGACGCGCAGCTCCAGCCACGGCCCGTTTTTTTCAATCGACATCGCGAAAACACCGTCTTTCTGAGAGCAATACAGATTGTTCTATTTTAGCAGACTCGACCCGACCTGCAAAATTGGGCTCGGCTGCCAGGCACCGCCCAAGTCCTCCTGTCGTATCTTGGGAGGGAAGAAAGGGGTTGGAAAGTGATATGTCAGATAAAACGAAAATCAAAAAGATGAAAATTGCTTTGGTGCTTGACGCAGAGGCGCGCTGCAAACTGCAAGAGCTGCTCGCCGGAAAATGCGATACGGTGTATTTGGATGAAGTCTGTTTCGACCATTTGAAGATTGAAAAGCTGAAGAACGACTGCTTGAAAATCGGGGACATCGAACTGAAGCACGGGAAGATCGAGTGTTTGAAGCTGGAGGCTTCCGCAGACGAATGCTGTTGACGACTGAGGCTGGAACCGTACATGATGCGGGACCGGCCTTTTTCGTTTATGATGGAAGAGAACGGAAGAAGGAGGGGACCATGATGAAAGCGATGCCGCCGCTGCAGGTGATCTATGACGGACATTGCGGGATCTGCCGCGCTTCTGTCGGCAAGATCGAGCAGCTGTTCGGAGATAAGGTGCGTCCGGTTGACTTTCGAATCGTGCCGGTGGGAGAGATACACCCGGAGCTCAGCGAAACGCGCTGCCAGGCGCGGCTGCATGTGATCGAACAGGGGAAGGTCTACGGCGGGGCGGAGGCGATGGTGCGGGTGCTGCGCCTGCACCGGGGCTGGCGCTTGATCGTCTGGCTCTATTACCTGCCGCCTTTGGGCTGGCTGGCCGAAGCCGGATATCGGCTGGTGGCGAGCAACCGGTTCCGCCTGTCCAAATGGCTCGGCCGCGACCTGCCGGACTGCGGCGAGGCCTGCTCGATTCGCAAGCCGGACTAGCTCTTTTGCGGCCGCAGCAGCCGGTAGCGCCGCCCGCGGATGGCGATCGAGACGAACAGATCGTCGCCCGCCTCCATCGTCTGGCGGATGCATTCGATCGTGTGTTGGCAAAAGTACCACGGCAGCTTGCTGCCTTCCTGCTCGACGAGCCGCAGAAACGGGGGCAGTTCCTCCTGCAGCAGGTAACCGTAGCGGAGCAGGGTTTTCGGCTTGACCGGCTGGTCGAACAGATAGCGGCCGTGTGTCAGGCAGTTCCAATAATCGCGCAGCAGGCTGCCCCTTTGGAGCTTGCGCCAGGCGTCGTGGTAGTCGACCTGATAGTCTTTGTCATCGAAAATCTTTTGATAGGACGGCAGCACCTGCACCACTTTGGTGATCGCATCATTGTACATGTCGTCGCTGAACGTTTCATGATACAGCAGTCCGTCTTGCAAGATCGCTTGCACGACAGTATACAGCTCCGGATCCCGGTACAGCAGAAGCTGTGCCTTTTTCAGTAGCAGCCGGTCGTTCGACCCGACCGCATCATACAGCTCGCCAAGCCGAAACGAATAGTAGTAGATGCTCATCTTTGCATCCCTCCCCCATTCATCTCCATTCTTTCTAGTCTTCTCTGGGATCACAATCACCATTCCGCTCCTGCCTACATAGTCTGACTGTGAACTGTCAGTGGTTGAGGAGGGGACACAAGGTTGGCAAAAGAAAAAGAATTGACATACGGACTGGAAACATTGGCTCCCGGCATCGACCTGGAGGACGTCTACGGACTGAAGATTCTCGACGCCAAAGAAGTGCGCGCCGTTGTGAAGATCGAGACCGACCGGGGCACGTTCGCTTTGAAAAAGGTCGGCCATAAGCCGGAGAAGCTGCAATTTATGTATGAAGCGCAGGAGCATCTCTGGAACAACGGGTTTCAGAAACTGCCCCGCTTTGAAAAGACCCGCGACGGCCGCCCGTTTCTGGAGGCGAAGGACGGACTGATCTTCCTCAACAACTGGATCGCCGGCAAGGAGAGCAACGTGAACGACGAAGCGCAACTCAAGCAGATCGTCCGCCTGCAGGCGCAGCTGCACCAGGCGTCGCGCGGGTTCACCCCGACCGTGCGAGCGCACATCAAAACGCGCTGGGCCGGCTGGATCGAGCGCTTCGAAGAGCAGTTGGCCGACCTATACCGCGTCTACGAGCTATACAAAGGCCAAACGCCGCAAAATGAGCTGGAAGCCACGTTCCTCGAAACGGTCGAACCGATGCTTGAGATGGCCGAACAAGGTATCGCGCTGCTGAAAGCATCGCCCTACCCGGAGGTGCTGAAGCGCGAACGGCAGCTGCGCGGCTTGGTGCACGGCGACTTCACGTACCACAACTTCATTCACACGCCGGACGGCGACATGCAGGTGATCGATTTCGACTATTGCGCCCACGAACTGCGCGCCCACGATTTCGCCCGCTTTATGCGCAAGATGCTGCGCCGCACCGACTGGTCGGTCGAGATGGGCGATCTGATTCTGAACACCTACCATGAGGTCGACCCGCTCTTTGAAGATGAGCTGCAAGTGCTGCGCGCCGTGCTGTATATCCCGCAGCGCTACTGGCGGGCGGTGGAGCGCGGGTTCCTGTCGAACCGCTACACGCCGGAAGGGTCGATCAAGAAAATGCGCCAGGAAGTGGCCCGACTGGACAACTGGAAGCGTTATCTCGACGCGTTTCCGACCCGACTCTAAGCGGGGCGAGGGGGAGCGGAGATGGACGAATTGACAACTTCGCAAGTGCTGGACCTGTGCGGGTTCGCGCCCGATGTGCTCGATCTGTATGACCTGGAGGTCATCGAAGCCGCGCCGGTGCGCAAAGTGGTGCGCTTCTCCACCCCGTACGGGCGGTACGCGTTGAAAAAATTCAACCTGACCCCCGCAGAGCTGCATTTTTCCCTGGCCGCGATGGAGCATGTCAAGGCAAACGGGTTCGCGGTGCCGGGCGTGGTGAAGACGCGCCAAGGCGACCTGTATGCCGAGCGGAACGGAGCCTGCTACTTCGTGATGGAGTGGCTGAACGGGCGGGAGAGCAAGTACGACCATGTGCTCGACCTTGCGCTCGCCGCCCGCGGCCTGGCCCGCTTTCATCTGGCCGCGCAAGGCTTCGAACCGCCGGACTGCGCCGGGAAAGAGCAGTGGGGGACGTGGACGGGACATTTTTTGGAACGGATCGGGGAGCTGCGCGACTGGACGGTGCTGGCCGAGCAGGGCGGGTCGGTGTTCGACCGCATGTTCGCTGAGCAGGCCGCATATTGTATCCAAGAAGCGTCGCGTTCCGTGGAGCTTCTTTTGTCGTCGCGCTACGAGGAGATCACGAAGCTGGAGCGCGGCCTGAAGGGCTTTTGTCACCACGACTACGCGCACCACAACGTGCTGATCACCGGGGACAAAAACATCTCCCTGATCGACTTCGACTACGCGCTGTGCGACATCCGGGCCCACGACCTGGCTTCGCTGATCCTGCGCAACATGAAAAGTGTCAAATGGGACAGCCGGACGGCCTATTTTATCGTCAAATCGTATTTTGAAGAAGCGAAGCCGCACGAAGGCGAAGAGCGCCTGCTGCATGCGATGATGCGGTTTCCTCAGGATTTCTATGAAGCGGGTTATTTCCATTATGTCACCAAAAACCGCCCGCAGGAGCATCTGGAAAGCAAACTGCGCAAGTGGACGGAACAGAAGGAGCGCCGTGAGCGGTTCCTCGGGGAATTCGAAGCGGGGGCCCGCTATGTGCTGAAGTACGGCAAGATCCGGTAGTACGCTGCATGAAGGGGTGACAGGATGAAAATTGGTCTGGACGCGCGCGGTGCCATCTGGTACCGGGGAACGGGAATCGGCACGTACACCTACCAGTTGATCAAAAACCTGTATGTGCATGACAAGAAGAACGAATACCGCTTTTTCTGGCCGGGCGATGAGTTTAAGAACCTCGACCCGATGGCCGACGAAGTGTTCAATTCGATTGAGCGGAGCAAGGATAAATTCTGGGAAGAGGTCCATGTCCCGATGAGCGTGGAGCAGGAGAAGATCGACATCTACCACGTTCCGCAAAACGGCATCGGCCTGCCGCTGAAAAAAGGCTGCCTGAACGTGGTGACGGTGCACGACCTGATCCCGTACATCTACCCGGAGACGGTCGGCAAAGGCTACCTGCGCATCTTCTTGCAGGAGATGCCGCGGATCATGGAGCAGTCCGATCTGATCATCACCGTGTCGGAGCACTCCAAGCGCGACATCCAGCGCATCTTCCAGGTGCCGGAAGAGAAGATCGCTGTCACGTATGAAGCGCCGGAGAGCGTCTACCAGCCGATCGACAAGCAGGCGGCCAAGGCGTTTGTCAAAGAGCGCTTTGGCATCGACCGCCCCTATGTGGTCTACCTCGGCGGCTTTTCCCCGCGCAAAAACGTCAAAGGGCTGATCAACGCCTTCTACGAGATGCAGGATCAGATCCCGAAAGACTACGCCCTGGTGCTGGTCGGCAAAGAAGCGCGGGATTATGACGACACGGCGATGCTGGTCGAAGCGCTGCGCCTGCAGGACCGCGTGATTTTCACCGGGTTTGCTGCCGTGCCGGAGCTGCCGCATTTGTACAATGCAGCCGACCTCTGTGTCTACCCGTCGTTTTATGAAGGATTTGGCCTCCCGCCCTTGGAAGCGATGGCTTGCGGGGTGCCGACGATCACGTCGAACACCTCGTCGATCCCGGAGGTGGCGGGCGATGCAGCGCTTTTGATCAACCCGCACGACATGTACGATCTGGCCGAGAAGATGGCGGCGGTGCTGAATTCGCCGGAACTGCGTCAGGAGATGAGCCGGAAAGGGCTCGCACAGGCTGCGCAGTTCAGCTGGGAGCGCTGTGCAAAAGAGACGTTGGCGGCGTATGAAAAGCTGTATGCGCGCAAGAAATCGGCTTTCTCCTGACGAGCACCCTGCGGGGTGCTTTTTTACGTGCAGGCAGCACAAAGTCATAATCGTACAGGCACTCTCATAAAGTGAAAGTGTCGTACTATGATCGAACGATAGAAGGAGGGGACTCTTAGTGAGCGATGCGGAAATGATTCCATCGATTCGCATTCATGTAGATCAGCAGCTGCAGCTCGACGCGGTGAGCGGTACGGAAGACGTGGAAGACGCAACCCTGGCGACAGAGATAACCGGGTTTGATGTAGAAGATGATGCGTACGTCCTGAAAGGGGCTTTGTCTTTTACCGGATTTTTGCGGCAAGAGGACGCGGCTTCCCTGTCTGAGGAGCTGCCGGATGCGCTTGATGACCGGGACGTATTTGAAGCGGGCGACGATGTGCCGGAAGCGCATGTGATTCCGCTGCACCACCGCATGCCGTTCGTCCTGCAGGTGCCGATGGCCGCCCAGCAGGCGCACCAGCGTCAGCATGGCATTTTGGATGTCAACCCGCGCATTGGCACATGGAACGCGCACGTATTGGGCGAAGGCACGATTCATCTGCGCGCTGAGCTGATCATTCACGGCTTGTCCGGCGGAGAAGGCTATGTGTTCCGCTGCGGCACGCAAGAAGAAGGCGTGTCGGCGCAAAAATTAGATCAGCTGCTGGACAGCGACGAGTCGCGCCATTATGAAGCGCCGAAGCTGGAAGCGGAAGAAGATTTTGAACCGCCGTTTGAACCGGCATGGAATCTGGAGCAGGCGGCAAGATTTGCGGAAGACGATGCGCTGACACCGCAAGCGGCCGAAGAAGATGATTGGGTGATCGAATCGCCGGCCGGCACGGCCCGCGAACAGGAAGCGGCGTTCCTCCGAGCGGAAGGAGCGGCGGATGAAGAGGAGGATGAGATCGTGTTCACGCCCGATCCCAACCTCGTCTTCCCGATGCCGCAGCCGGGCAGCGAATGGGCCCGCCAATTGGAAGAAGCCGATCCTGCGCCTGCGCCGCAGCTGTCATTTGGCTATGACCAGACGCCGACAGCCCACCCGTTCACCTCGCCGCAGCAGGATTTTTTCGGCCGTCAGCCGTTCAGCTCGGAGATGGTAAATCCGTCGTTCGCTCCGGACAGCGCGGTGTCCAAATATGCGCCGCCCAGCCAGCAGACGCCGCTGGTCGCCGACGCGGTGCTGCCGCCAGAACCGCTAATGGAAGCACAGGTGGAAGTACAGGTGGAAGCACAGGTGGAAGAGCGGGAGACGGAAGACGATGCTGAAAATGCATTTGTGCTGGAAGAGGCGCGCAGCGAAGGCGCGGCCAAAGCTGTGCCGATGCAGGAAGTGCAAGACGTGCAGGTGATCGATGTGACGGGGCTCGTAGAGACTGAAACGGTCGAAGGGGTGCTGGTAACGGTCGACCACGAGGAGCAGCATGAAGCGGAGCATCACGATCATGAACATCATCATCATGACGAACACCACCATTACCCTCACCATCACGACGAACATGGCGACCGTCCATTTGAAGCGGAATATCAGTTCGAAGATGAAGTGACCGATGTCCCTGCGCTGCTTCCGTCACACGAGCAAAATGCGCTGGTCTCCGTCGGGCCCAAGCTGTCGGTCGGCTCGAAGCTGAGCGACAAGCAGGAAGCGTCGCCGATCAAGCTGTCTGCGCTGCTTGGCGATTCCCGCGCCGATGCGGCCGGCGAGTCCTCCTCGTCTTCCTCGTCCTCTTCATCCCATGCAGGCGCACAGCACCACGAGGAGAGCTATGTGCACGCCGTGCATGAGTCCTCATCGCACCATGCGGAGACGTATGCGCCTGTGCATACGAAATCGCATGACGAAGACTCGTTCTGGAGCGATGTGCTGACCAGCCAGGAAGAGCAAAAAGTCACGATGAAGTTCAAGATCGTGCAGCGAGAAGAGACGCTGTCCGGGCTGGCGGAGCAGTACCAGACCTCGGTCAGCGACCTGCTGCGCGCCAACAACCTGCAAGACCAGAGGCTGGATGTCGGCCAGATTCTCTACATTCCTGCCGCGAGACGCTAATTGACATGGAAACAGGCTGACCTCCCGTCCGCCTGTTTTTTCGTCTACTCCTAGGCACGGACGCATAGGCTTGAATCAAGAGTCAAGGGAGGGGAGACGTATGCAAAGCGAACAACTGGATGCGATCGTCGAGTCGGTGCTGCCCCGCTACGGCATTGGCGTTGCCGGGGTGCTTCCGCTCGATGAGCACACGTTGTTAGTCGATACAGAACACCGCGGCATCAAGCGGCTGCACATCGATACGGAAGAACGGAAGGTCGAACGGCGCCATGCCTTGTGGGAGCATCTGGCCCAACAAGGGTTTCGCCGCGTGCCGCGCCACATCCGCACGCTGTACGGAGACGCGCTCGTGCGCCATGGCGACCTGATCTGCACGCTCAGCGATGATTGGGAAGGGCGGACGCCCGACCTCTATCCGCTCGACATGCGGCTGTGCGGGCGCAATCTCGCCCGGCTGCACCAGGCGTGCCGAGGGCTGAAGCTGCCGGAGGGGATCGCGCTGCCCAAGCGGCACGGGACGTGGAGCGAGCGGTTTGCCAAGGCGGGCGATGAGCTGCAGGAGCGCTTTCACGCCTGGTCGGAGCTGCGGCAGCACAATCCTTTACAAGAGCGCTTTGTGGCGCACTACGAGTGGATCGCCGAGCAGATCGGCCGGGCGGTGGAAGGGCTGTCGGCCGGCAGGTATGAGGAGTTGGCCCGCCTGTCGGAAGCGGACGGCGAGTTTGCTGTCGGGGACTATCGTTTGAGCGATCTGCGCATCGACGCGGAAGGGCGGATCGCCACTTTGCACATCGACGATGCGCTCGCCGACCTGCCTTTGTACGACGCGGCGAAATTCGCGCTCGGGTTGTTGGAGCGCGGCGAGCAGGAGATGGCGCGCGTGTTCCTCGACGCGTACGGCGAAGAGGCGGAGATGACGCAGCAGCAGCTGATCGTGCTCGACGCCTATCTGGCCTTTCCGCACGCCGCATACCGCCACCTGTCGCAGTACCAGCGCTTAAAGCGGGGTGCCGAAGTGTTTGCCGAGCGGCTGGAGGGCGCGGTCTATGCGGCGCAGAACCGCCAGCCGATGGTCTACGGCGCGGACGGAGCGCGGTGGAGCTAACCGGGTGACACGCGCGGGGAGAGGAGGTCGATCGACATGCTGTACGCGGTGATCCTGGCCGGCGGGGTCGGCAGCCGCTTCTGGCCGAAAAGTTCGTCTGCCAACCCGAAGCAGTTTTTGCAGATCTTTGGGGACAAGAGCCTGCTGCAGACGACGGCCGGCCGCGTTCGCCCCTTGATCCGGCAGGACTGCGTCTATGTGGTGACGAACGACCGCTATTTTGACAAGATCCGCGAGCAACTGCCGGAGCTGCCCCCGGAGAACCTGATCATCGAGCCGGAAGCGCGGGAGACGGCTGCCGGCATCGGGCTGGCTGCCGTCCGGCTGGCGCGGCGCGACCCGCAGGCGGTGATGGCGGTGCTGCCGTCCGACCATTTCATCGGCTCAGAGCAGGATTTCCGCCGCTGCCTGTCATGGGCGGCAGAGTTTGCCCGCAATCACAAGATGCTGGTGACGTTCGGCATCCGCCCGACCGAGCCGAAGACAGGCTACGGCTACATCAAGATGGATCGCCTGCTCGTCAATGACAACGGTCGGCGGGCCTACCATGTGGCGGAGTTTACGGAGAAGCCCGATTTTGACCGTGCACTGCGCTTTCTGCAGTCCGGCAAGTATTTATGGAATTCGGGGATGTTCGTCTGGCGCGTGCAGGAGATCCTGCAGGCCTACCGCCGCCATATGCCGGAGATGTACCAGCACCTGGCGCACCTCTATGAGATCCTCGGCACGCCGGACGAGAAAGCGATCATCCGCGAGACGTACGCCAAGATGGAGAAGCTGTCGGTCGACTATGCGATCATGGAGAAGGCGGACAACGTCGCGGTGATTCCGGCCGATTTTGCTTGGGACGATGTCGGGTCGTGGCGGTCGGTGGAGCGCTTTTTGAGCCAGGACAATGCGGGCAATATCGTCAATGGGCTGCATGTCGGCATCGACACATCGCGGTCGATCATCGAAAGCGAAGACCTGCTGATCGCGACGATCGGCGTGCGCGACCTCTTGATCGTGCAAAGCGACCGGGCGATTCTCGTCGCCGACAAAGAGCGCGACCAGGAGATCAAAGACCTGGTCAGACGGATTGAAAAACGAAACTTGCGAGAGTTTCTGTAGGGGGAGGCATCATCATGGGGAAGAAAAAAGAGGAGAAAGAGCTGCAGGAGATGTTTGATTCCTTTGGCGCCGATCCGGAAGTGCTCCGGGAGTGGGATCTGGCGATTGAAAAGATCAAAGCGGTGCGCGGTGTGCTGCGGATCAAAGCGCCGGGCGGCTACCGGGCGCTGAAAAAAGTCAGCGCGACAGAAAGCCGCGTCCGCTTCGTGCAGCAGGCGGTCGATCATCTGGCGGGGCGGGGCTTCCCGAACGTGCCGCGCTTCATCCGTACCAAATACGGCGATCCGTACGTGGTGCATCCGACCGGCATCTATTATCTGACCGACTGGATGCCGGGCAAGGAAGCCGATCTGAAAAAAGCGAAAAACGTCTTTCTCGCCGCCGAGACGCTCGCCAAGCTGCACAGTGCCGGGGCAGGGTTCGAAGCGGACGGGTTCGGGCAGGAGACGCGCGAAGATTTCTCGGCGCAGTGGGGCCGGTTTCAAGCCAAGCTGCAGAGCTATGACACGAGCCTCGCAGACCGCCGTGAGCAAAATGCGATGGAGGACGCCTACCGGACGCACCGCAGCGAGTTGAACAAGATGATCCACCACGCGGCGGAGCAGTTGGCGCACTCGCCGTACGGGCAGATTCTGGAGTGGGCGCGGGATAACAAGACGATCTGCCACGGCTCCTATTCGCGGCAGAACCTGATCGTCGACAAAGAGCGCATGTCGGTCGTCGACTTCGACCATTGCCATTACGGGCATCCGGTGCATGACCTTGGGGCGTTGTTGACCCGCTATATGCCGCGCTATGAGTGGGACGCGGCGATCGGCTTTTCGATTCTCGACGTGTACCGCGCCGTACGCGAAGTCACCGCTGAAGAGATGACGGTGCTGGCTGCCTATCTGTCCTTCCCGCAGCGCACCTTGGATGTGGTGGAGGCGTATTTTGAGCGCACGCGGGACTGGGATGCGGGCAAGTTTGCCAACCGGTTCCGCAAGCAGTTGGCGCTCGACGAAGGTCGCGAGATGTTTGTGCAGGACCTGATCGCCCGCTATGGGTTGAACCTGACGGCGCCGTCATTTGCGCCGCATCTGGAAGCCCTGGAAGAGTATGATGACTTGGAAAGCATGGAGTCCTCCTCCGTCGAGACCCGCGATGACAGTTGGGAAGCGCGGGAACACCGCGCGGTCGATCGGTCGGAACAAGTCTCGGTGCAGGTCGAGGAAGAGACGCCTGACGTGGCGCTGGTCAGCCACGGCGACGAGTATGAGGAAGAGCGGGAAGATGGGGAGAGCAGAAGCGAACCGCCCGTGCGCTACACCATGCCCCGTGCGAAACAGCCGCGCAAACCGCAAAAGCCGGGACCGTGGCGTCCGCGGTACTAGCAGCACCCCGGCCGTTGATCTGTCAGGATCAGCGGCTTTCGTTTATAATGGGAGGTATTGGTGTGAAAGGGCGGTATTAACAATGGTGATGGATTTGCAAACCGTGATGGCACGACTGGAAGAGCTGGGCACTGAACAGGCGCGCAAGACGTACCTGCGGCACGGACTGGGCGAAAATACGTTTGGCGTTTCGTTTGCCAACATGAAGGCGCTGGCCAAGGAAATCAAGAAAGACCAGGCGCTGGCTGAACAGCTGTGGGAGACGGGAAATTATGAAGCCCGCAACATGGCGACATTGATCGCCGACCCCAAGCAGGTCAGCCCAGAACTGCTCGATGCGTGGGTGCGCAGCGTGAACTCGCATTCGCTGACCGATCTGCTGACCGTCAACCTCGCCGGCAAGACGAAGCACGTCCGGGCGCTGATGGAGCTGTGGATCGGTGAGCAGGACGCCGAGTTTGTCGGCCGTGCCGGCTGGCAGATGCTTGGGCAGATGGCGCTGAGCAAAGAGGCGTACCCCGATGAGCTGTTCGTGCCGTATCTCGCGGTGATTGAGCAGCGGATTCACAGCAGCAAGAACCGGATCCGGGAAGCGATGAACACTACCTTGATCTCGATTGGCGGGCGCAACGATGCGTTGGAAGCGCTGGCAATCGCCGCAGCCAAGCGGATTGGCGTCGTCGTGGTCGACCACGGCGACACCGCCTGCAAAACGCCCGACGCCGTCGCGTACATGCAGCGGATGAAAGAACGGAAGTTGGCGAAGGCCAAGCGCTGAGGAAGATGCCTGCAGGAAACGATGGGGAACTGCACGCGATAAGATGTTCAAAATTAAAGGATCAATACAACCATGCTCCTCCCGATCGAAGCGGCGCTGTAGCATGATGATCCGCTGATTCACCTGTTTTGGAAACTGTGGAACGATACTAAGCAACGCCGGCTTTCGTAGGCGATAGAATCACGAGTATTCCCCGGGAAATGAGTCGTTCGACTCATGTGGTAAGTGGTTCGTATTTTATAGTGGGAAAATTGTCCTAGTTCGTGAAGGGAAGGAGGGATTCAATGGCTGATCAGCTGCTTTTTTCTATGCGCTCAGCCTATCCGTCCTGCTGTTGTGGACATGAAAAAGACACCGTGCCCATTGGTCGTAGCCCCGTCAAGTAGACAGTAATAAAGGACACGTATTATGCAGCGAGCGCTTTCCGGTACTCAACGGGGGAGCGCTCGCTTAATTTAGTTTGGAAACGTGAGTTGTTATAGTAGTTGATGTAGGCGGCGATGTTTCTCTTCGCGACCTCGTAGCTTTCCGGCTTATTAAGGTAAATCTCTTCTGCCTTCAAATGCGAAAAGAATGACTCTATACATGCGTTATCAAAACAGTTGCCACGACGCGAATTGCTCCCAATTAGACCGAGACTTGCGATCCGATTTGCATACCCCTTTGAAGTGTATTGGAAGCCCTGGTCTGAGTGTAGAATTGCCCCGTAAACTCCGGGTACCTTTGAAAGCTGATCCAGAGTTGCTCGCACGAGCTCCAGGTCGTTTCGTTTGGAGATCGACCATGCAATCACTTCGTTGTTAAAGAGATCAATCA